>JAQUCE010000210.1 GCA_028686345.1 Kiritimatiellia bacterium | reverse complement strand
TTTCGTTCGCTAAGTTGTTTTTTTCCTGCACCTGCATTATCATTCTCCTCTTAAATTAATTCAAGCTTCTAATTATGACAGATTTCGGGCCAGCCGTCAGCACGATTCTGTTAAAATCAGTTTATTCGGCGAAACCATCTTCTTCTTGAACTGCTTTGCAACACAAATCCAAACCGCCACCCAGTGCGCGGTCAATCGAACCGACTGCCCGCTGCAGTTCCCGTCCGTGTGTTCCGTGAGCCCGACACAATGCGGTGCTGACGGTGGAGGCCTACCAACCGAGTGTTCGTCCTCCCCGACAGAGTGTTTTGGTACGCCGAATTATATGATTCCGCTCCGCGGAATAGCATTGTAGCCGTTTAGGTTTTTAGGCTGTAGGCGCGGAGTGAAGAAGTTCTAAAGTTCTAAAGTTCGAGAGTTCTAAAGTTCTAAAGTGAAAAGGGCGCGCCTTTTGTGCGGGAGCAACGTAGCTCCGATTCCCAATCGGACATGTCCGGTTGGAAACCGGAGCTACTGAGGCCGGCTACGCCTCGATTGACGATAGCGGCGCAAGCGTAAACTTTGTCGTTAACTTTGTCGGAGTGGAATGAACGCGCTACGTTGTTTTGAGGTGAGAAATCTTAGAGGTAAAAAATGGGCATCCACCGCATAGCGGCGGATATACTGAAAGCAACACAGTACATCCGCCGCTTGCGGTGGATGGTTGCGAAGTATATCCGCCGCTATGCGGTGGAGGGTTGCGAAGTATATCCGCCGCTATGCGGTGGAGGGTTGCGAAGTATATCCGCAATAAGCCCCGATCAACAACTTTTTGGAAAAAACAATTAATTGTTTTTTCTAGTCGCCTAAGCAACTAATGCATCAACGCGTAAACCAGAATATTCACATTCACATCCATAGAGTTCTGAATCTCGTTGCCGCCGCAGCAGCAGCACCCGGTTGTATGCTCAGTATCGTTCAATCCCTGTGAGGAGTAGATCATAACCAGCTTACCGTCATGCTCCAGCCCCTCCAGAAAAGCGGATCCTTTGCCTTTAGCCAGCTCCAGTTTTTCAATACTCTTCACTGTTTTAAAGACCGGATGTTTCATATCGATCTTTGTCAGAGACTTGTCGGCAAAAATCGTCTTGATCTCACGGCGGAAGGCCTTATCCCACTCTGCGCTGGAGCAACCGGCGGATGCCAGCAGAAAACCGCCGCTTTCAACATACCGTTTAAGATTCTCACGCTCTTTGGCTGAAAAGCGGAATTGCTGCTCACCGGTCATCACCACAAAGGGATAGGTGAAAAGTTCATCTGAGTTGAGTTTGACCTTTTTAAACCGCCGCTCTGTGGTCACGGAGGTCTGCTGTTGCGCGGCAGTCAAAAACTGATCGCTGAAACAGCGTGAGGTCTGGGTGCCGGCAAAAATCAGATTGGCACACTGGATTGATCCGGGTGCCCCCTGCAGCCTGGCACTGCCAAGCACTGCGCCAACCACCAACAGAACTCTGAAAAAAAACACCTGCTCATAATATCGATAGCTCATTGACCCTCTCCTTCAAAGTAATTTCTGACGGCTTCCTGATAAAGACGCGGAACCTGCTCAGAGGGCAGCCGTCGTCCACCGGCACTGTCCGCCTTGCCAGCTTCCATCCGCTCGCTTTCATCACTCATGCGCACTGATCTCCCAGTGCTGCTCTCCCCTGCACCTTCACCTGAACCTGATTTCCGGCTGCCGGGCTGACTGCGCCGCGGCCCATGCACCGGCACATTACGCGGGGTGTTGCCGCCCTGCGATCCACCCTGATCCGCATCGCTGTGCATGCCCTCTCCGGCGCCGCCCTGCCCGGAACCGCTGCCATTTTTGTTTTTAGCAGCCTCAAGCATCTGCTGCAGTGTGATTCTCTCACATTGGCTGCCGCCAATGCAATCACCAACCAAACCGACTGTCGCAGCGGCCAAGCAGTTATTATTTTCCAGGAGTTCCTCAAGTAATTTTTCCAGCAGCTCCAGGGCTTTCACCCCCTCGCGATGGGCCTCAATCGCCCGCCCGTTGCGCCCGGCAACCTCGCAATTTTCCATATATGCGGCAACTTCACTCTCCTTAAACTTGTTCACAAACTTGACAGCATCCTCAGCGAGCAGCTCATAATCCTCGGGCAGGCTCTCCGACCTCTCCAGAATCGTCTGCAAAAGAGCATTAAAGCCGGTCAGGATATCCTGCTGCTCCCGGGCGCTCTGCAGCAGACGGGCTTTACTCTGCGAGAGTGTCTCACTCTTGATCCGCTCCAGCGTTCTGACAAGAAAACGCTGATCAGCAACCATGCGTTCAAAGCTTTGCGCCAGCTGCAGCAGCTCCATCGCACCCGCGATATTCTCCGCCTCTTCAATCTTTTCAGCTAGCCGCTGCTCAGGCTCTTTCAAACGTGCCCTGATGCGCGCAACTTTTTCAAGTAGATCCTGATCCTCCACTTTGGCCCGGCTCAACTCGTTATCAACAAACTCCAGTTCCGCGGCAGCGTCGAGCAGATCCAGCTTGAGCTCCTTCTCTGCCTCATAAATCACAAAATCCTCGGCCAGCTGCTTAAAAAGCGCGGCGGTCACGGCTGCCAGTTGGCGCGTTTTTGCAAGGGCCTCACCGCAGATTGCGGTATCACTCTGGCCAGCTGCTTTTTCGAGAGTATCCAGCGCATCGTTAAACTCTTTCAGATGCTGCTCAATGGCGCGGTAGCGGGCGATGAAATCCTCAACCCGCGTCTGCTCCCTCAGCATCAGCGCATAGGATTCATGGCTGATAACTCGCACCCGCGCAATCTGGGAGGCATTGAATCCATCCAGGGTGGGATTTGTGTCAAAGGCCTCCACAAAAAACTCGAGTATCTGACCCGGAGCCACACCTGCCCGTCCTAAATCAAGCTCCTCTTGTATCAGCACACGTTTTTGGCCTGGCTCTGATTCCACCCGCTCACCTCTGTCACGAAAGCCGATCAGCCCCTTGACCAGATCAACCTGATCAACACCCAGATCGTCGAGAACCTCGCCCTGGATCGCGATCACAGCATCCGGTGTTGCCAGGCTGTACGCCTCCGGCGCGAACAAGGTCACCTCTGGCGGTAGATCCGGCACAATATTCTGGAGCAGTTCCATTGGTTTATA
>JAQUCE010000125.1 GCA_028686345.1 Kiritimatiellia bacterium | reverse complement strand
GTGACTCCACGTTGCCCTGTTCATAGGTTCCAACTCGTGGACTTGCTGCGTAAGGCTGCCCATGACAGCGACACCGCGCTCTCGGAGGGGATCTACGCCTTGAAGACAGGGCAGGGGTACGAGACTCCGGCGGAGATACGGGCATATGCCGGCATGGGGGCAGACGCGGTTGGCATGTCAACCGTGCCGGAGGCAATGGTCGCCTCAGCCGCCGGCATGCAAGTGGGCGGTCTGAGCTGTATCACCAATATGGCGGCTGGCATCAGTGGACCGCACCTCTCTCATCAAGAGGTAATTCAACAGACCGAAAAGAGCGCGCCAATCATGTCGGCGCTGGTCGATGCGTTCCTGAAGCGGGTATAAAGGCGCCATGAAACAGCCGCTTTTTTTTGCGCTGGACTTTGCCGGCGCGACTATATATGCTTTAGACAAAGTACAGGGGCCGTTTATACTGTAAACAGCTGCAAACTTGGATAGAATATTTCACATAAACAGGGTTTCCCGCTTAATTTGAGGAGATGAAAAATGAAACGAATGTTGACAGCAGCTCTATGTGTGTATACAGCTATGATTGTTCAGGCTGCGGAGTATATTCAGGAATCTATGGATGAATATGGTGAGAGTTCACTCATGTATGGAGCGAACTGGCAGGGCGGACAGGATCCATCGCCAGGCAATACCTATCGGACAACAACGACGTTACGCTCACCGGAGAGCAGCAGTAATTATGTTTTTACCGGTGATCAATTGACCATGGATACGGGCTCGATCTTTGCGTGGAAAACAAGTGGCACCGTTACTGTCAGCAACCTGGTGTTTAACGGGGGAAACCTCGAGCACTGGGCGAATGGTGCCGCACGGTTGTATGGTGGTATCACGGTTAACGCAGGCAGGAGTTTTGTCATCCGGATGCAGGAGAATAATGAGCGTTGGTTTGACATTTACGCGCCAATTTCAGGTCACGGGGATATTGAAATCCAGCTGTCTTAGGTAAGCACACTGAAACAAACCAATTTTTTAACGGATAACAGCGGCTTTACCGGGCAGATCCGGTTGCGCGGTGCGGGTAAGTTCGGGATATGCGCTGAAGAGGCGTTAGGCGCGTCGCCTGCTGCTTTCACTTACAACAAGCTCGATTTTGGCGGGTCAACGCTGATTATTACCAACTCGCTTGCGCTGGATGATCCGAATCGCGGTCTCCATCTCAATACGCTTACAACCGGCCTCAACGCGCCTGGCGGCGTGTTTGAAGTCAATAATCCGGCTACAGCAACAGTTGCGTGCGTGATCTCAGGCGCGGGTCCATTAACCAAGCGCGGCAGCGGTACGCTTGTGCTGGCAACCAATAATACCTACACCGGGATAACAAAGGTTGAGGCTGGAACGCTGCGACTTGATCCGGACGGTTCAATGGCATCCCCGACCTTGATCATTGCCGGTGCTGCAGCAGCCGTCGCCGGCGAAGGCGCGCTTGGTGATGTGATACTTGTTAACGGCGGTTGTCTGCTAGTTGAAAAAGGCGGTTGGGATCTCGGGGCGCTGAGTGTTTCCAATACAACCGAGGTCACGTTTGCCGTTGACCTTGCCGATGCTGACCCTGGCACCACCCTGATCCGTTTGAGTGGCACGCTTTCCAAACAGCCGTTGCAGGTCTTTCAGTTTGTGATCAACACGAACAACACGAGCACTGTTCCATATAAGCTGCTCTCTGCTTCCAATCTTTCAGAGTTCCCTGACTACGACTTCTGTGTTAACCCTCCCTGGATCGGACAACTCTCACGGGCTGATGACGGTATGGGCGGCGAGGTTCTGCTCTTCACGCCCACGCCTCCGGAGAAGATCATTACAAAGGTTGAGATTGATGCTAACAACATCAGCGGATTCACGCTGGGCGCGAAATGGTCAGACGGGATGGTGCCTACAGTGGACAAAACTTACCTGTACAACAATGCAAACACCTTAAGGACTCCACAGGTCGGCAGCCTGACCTTCGGCGGCGGGCGGTTGATTGTCGATAAGAGCTCGACAGTTGCGCTCAAAGGACTGGGAACGCCGACTATCACGAATCTTGTTGTGATGAACGACACCTACCTGGGTATGTGGGAGAACTCCGGCAGTCGGCTGGCGGGCAACATTCTAATGTATCCGTTACGTGATGCAGGGAAGTTTTACGCCTTGCGTGTCACCAGCAGCAACATGGGCCGCAGCCTAGACCTTTATTCAACACTTTTGGGGTATGGCGATCTTTTCCTTCAAGCTCAGGGCGATCCGAACTTTGCCGGCACGATCTACTCTTTGCTTGGAAACAACAGCGATTACTTTGGCAAGATCAGAGTGGACGGCAACTCCAATTGCGTATTGCGAATCACAAGTGAGGCTGGTATCGGTGGTGCGCTGCCAATATTTCGTTCTGGCCATCTGACTTTCAATGGCGGTGGGCTCAGTGTGACAAACGATGTGGTGCTGAGCGACTTGAATCGAGGTATCACCTTGTTGGCAACTGGAGGAACCTCAAGCACTGGCTCCAATCCAGGGGCATTCCCCTCTGGCACCCCTGCCGAGCTTCGGCGTTATGCTGGCGGCTGTTCATTTCGCCCTGAATCAGAGGGTGTTAGATTGACAGTGAACTGCCCGATTACCGGCCCGGGCGCGCTGATAAAGGATGGCATGGGTACGCTGGTGCTGGGCGGGGATAACAGCTATACAGGGCTGACGCAGATCATCGCCGGCAAGCTGAAGCCCATCTCAGCCAACGCGCTGGGAACCGGGCCGGTTCTGCTCAAGCCCGAAGGTCGGCTGCTACGGAGCTATCCGGAACCAATGTTGGCTAATGGAGTTGAGCTGGGCGGCCCGATCACATTTGAGAGCGGGAGCGCGATTCGCGTAGAGCTTGAAGCTGGTGCAACAGCCACAGGTAATTTTTCGCTCAACCTCTTCCTGTTGGCTGAGGGTGACTCGATCGCGCCCGAGGATGTGCCGATTGAGCATGACCTCAATAATTACCGGGCGGTTGTTTCAACTTCGATGGTCGGACCACGCGCGTTGGTCTCAGTGACGCTGGTTTACCAGGGAACGACCTTGATCGTGCGTTAGTCGCTTAGGCGACATATGCCGCTCGTAAAGCGGCATGGCTTGAGGTGCTGTGCGACGATGTTGGTGGACGATTGGGATCATTTGTGAAATCGTCCACCAGTATCGTCGCCGCCATCGTCAACCGCAGGCGCGGTCGACACCTGATCATCCGCATATCAACCGCAGTCGCCCGCATAGCGGACGACTGCCTATTCCGCGTCTTGTCAAATAGAGCTGGCACGGAAGGAGGTCAGTCGCTATGCGGCTGACTATGCTGCGCGCCTTGGTTTCCAACCTGACATGCCCGACTGGAAATCGGAGCTACGTTGCTCCATCTCTTTAACTCGCGCACTTTAACACTCTGTGCCCGCGCGGATTTAGTCGCTTACCGAAGGGCAAGACAAACATTGCTCCTTAAAAACATGTTGTCGATGGCCAATCCTAATCCCAATCATTATCTCTTTCGACCAGCCACAGGCAGCCGTTGTTTGCTTAGGATTGTTCGTATTACTGGCCCAACGGGCCGGATTCACCATAGCCCAGGACAACGTCCCGGGTATCCGACCCCGCATTTATGTGTGCCGCTTAGAAATCAGGAGACGTTGATCACCCTCTTTCCCCCGCAACTGCTCCGAATCGGGCGGTTCATAAACCAGCCATCACGATTGCTATTCCGCGGGGCGGAATCATATAATTCGGCGCAGCCGAATTATTCTTTGTGTTCTTTGCGCCCTTTGTGGTTAAAAATCAGCTGCGCACCTTTTTTATCGTACAATTTGGCTTGCTTTACTACACTGATAATTGCGATACTTAGAACGCTTATAGTTGGGATAGGTTTATCAATTTCAATTGGTTTTCCTGTCAACATGATAGAACGCAGCGATTAAAACCATGGGGAACTTATTTATGAGTGTAGTACCTGTAGCAAACGTCCGTAATTTTGTCATCCTAGGCCACAGCGGAAGCGGCAAAACAGCCTTGACCGATGCCTTTGCCTTTAGACTCGGATTAAACGACCGGTTAGGCCTGACCTCAAACGGGTCAAGTATTTCAGACACAACTGATGAGGAAAAAAGCCGGCGTATCACCATTTTCGCCAGCACCTTCAGCAAAAACTACACTCTGGGCGACCAGGAGTATAAACTCACCTTTACCGATGCACCGGGATTCAGAGATTTTTACGGACAGATACTTGGAGCAGTGCACGCCGCCGATTTTGCCCTGATCACAGTCGATGCCACAGCGAGAGTGCAAGTTGGAACCCGCCGCGCATGGCATATCTGCAAAGAGAACGACCTCTCCTCAATCGCGTTCGTGATCACAGGTCTGGATAAAGAAAACGCCGATTTCGAAAAGACCGTTGCCGCCATCCGCGATAACTTCGGTGTCAGCTGCGTGCCTGTAACCGCGCCAGTCAGCAAAGAAGAGGTTATTAACATTATGGATCAGGCAGAGTTGCCCCCCAACCTGGCGAACATCCACACCTCGCTGGCGGAATCCGCCGCTGAAACCTCTGAAGAGCTGATGAACAAATACTTTGAGGAAGGCACGCTTGAGCCGGCAGAGATCAGAGCCGGGCTGCTGAAAGGCATTCAAGCAGGCGAAATTCATCCCATTTACGCGGCCTTTCCGCTGTCCGGAGTTGGCATTGACCCGCTCCTGCAGAGCATCTGCCGTCTCCTGCCCGCCCCTGGCCACCGACCACAAAAAGACAGCGAGGGTAATGTTATCCTTGCTGACCCTAACGGACCATTTATCGGCCAGGTCTGGCGCACTGCCATTGACATCTTTATGGGGCAACTCAGCTTTGTGCGCGTGGTTTCAGGCACACTTAAACCAGGCATGACTGTCCTCAATACAACCACTGACACCAAAGAGAGCATCCCGGCTATGATGCTGCTGATCGGCAAAAAACAGATTCCTGTGGAGAGCGCCGGCCCCGGTGATATTGTCGCCATCCCCAAGCTGAAAAAAACAAAAACCAACCACACACTAGTGGGCGACGGATCCGCAACCAGGATGGCGGAGATACAATTCCCGCCGCCAGTGACATTTGTTGCCATCAAAGCCAAAACCCAGAATGACGAGGATAAAATGAGCGACGGCATTCACCGGCTGCTCAACGAGGATCCTACGATCCAGTATGAAAAACAGATCGAAACCAAAGAGGTGCTTCTCAAAGGGCTGGGAGATGTGCACATTGATGTTGCCGTGGCGCTGTTAAAACAGCAGTCTAACGTGAATGTGAACACCTTCACTCCGAAGGTGCCCTATCACGAGACCATCACCGGCAAGGGTGAAGGCCACCACAAACACAAAAAACAATCTGGCGGACGCGGTCAGTTTGGCGAAGTCTATATCCGCATCGAGCCACTGCTGGAAGGCGATGACGAGTACTTCTGCAACGAGACCGTGGGCGGCTCTATCCCGGGCAGCTTTATACCAGGCGTAAAGAAAGGTATTGACGAGGGCATGCTTGCCGGCGCGCTGGCGGGGTACCCGGTGAAGAACGTCAAGGTGCGCCTCTACGACGGCTCCTACCATGATGTTGACTCGTCTGAAGTTGCCTTCAAAATCGCGGGTTCACGCGCACTGAAAGCTGCGATGCTGGTTGCGAAGCCAGTGCTGCTCGAACCAATCATGCGCCTCAAAATCACCTCGCCTGAGGCCTTTATGGGTGCCATCTCCGGCGACATGCCGAACAAACGCGGACGGTTACTGGGGTTGGAGGTCAATGGCGATATCCAGACCATCACGGCCGAGGCACCATTGGCGGAGCTATTCAAATACTCCGCTGAGCTGCGCTCCATCACCGGCGGCCAGGGCTCATTTGTAATGGACTTTATCCGCTATGATATTGTGCCGGCGAATATAGCGCAGAAAATCATCGCGGAAGCCGATAAACACCGCAAGAGCGACGAGGATTAGCGCGCGTCTTACAGATAAAACTCCGGCCAGAGTGGAGTGCCAGAAAGTGACGTAATCTAAATATATGGAAAGCAGCACAGCCGTCCCGTCTGTGTTGGTCGTGAAATTCACGGCTGAGACAACTGTGCTGCTTTCTCACTCTCCCGGAAAACCGGGCCTCCGAGCAGGGCGGAACCACACACGTTGACCCCACAAGGCCATGCGGACTAAATAGAAATGGAGACCAAGTAATATGACCCGCGTTCTTATCCCACAGTTGGATGCAAACCTGATTGATGTCACCATCACGAGTTGGAGAAACTCTGTTGGTGACTCTGTCGTTGCCGGTGAAACCATTGCCGAACTGACCACAGATAAAGCTGTTTACGAACTCGAAGCGCCGGCCAGTGGAACACTGCTGACCATCTTCGCGGAGGCCAAGAGCGTTGTGCCGGCAGGCTACATCACAGCTCTGATCGGAGCACCTGGCGAGGAGGACCCTGCGGCTGAGAGCGATAACCAACGCTGTATGGCAGCTTACCGCGGAGAGGCGCAGAGCACTCACACCAGCGGCACCCAAGAAGAGCGTAAAGAGCGTGTGCGGGCAACCCCCAAAGCGCGCCGACTGGCTAAAAAAAACAATCTGGAGCTGGAGGAAATACAGAGAAAAACCGGTGTGGAAGTGGTTGATGAGGCAGCTATCAATCAGTTTTTAAAACTATAACCTAAGGAAGACATCAGGTTGTCGAAAACCCTGGTTTTGACTGCCTGAGCACTCATAAAACTTCAATGGAAACGAACTTGAAAACAGCACTTGTCACAGGAGGAGCCCGCGGTATCGGACGGGCCATTGCCATGGCACTCGCGCAGGATGGCTTCAACCTTGCCATCCACTACCGCAGCTCACAACAGGAGGCCAGCCAAACCGCCGACGATATCATCGCAACAGGCGGCACAGCAACCACCTTCCAGGCTGACCTTAATGATCCGGAGCAGATCATTGCGCTAATTAAAGAGGTAAACGAGCGCTGCGGCGCTGTTCACACCCTTGTCTGCAACGCCGGCATTATGCACAGCCAATTGCTCTCATTCACTAAATTTGAGGATTGGCGCAGCGTCATGAGTGCCAATCTGGATGCAGCCTTCCTTCTCACCAAGGCACTCTCGCGACCAATGGCCCGGCAGCGGGGCGGGCGCATCATCTACATCTCCTCCGATGCCGCCCTGATGGGCGACCTGATGCGCTGCGCCTACAGCGCCTCCAAAGCGGGCCTGCTGGGTTTGGCCCGCACGGCCGCGCGTGAGTTAGCCGCCTCGGGTATCACCGTCAACTCCATCACGCCGGGTATTATTGAGACCGACATGACCGCTGAGATCCCCGCCACGCGGCGGGTTAAACAGATCGCCGCCATCCCCATGGGTCGTTTTGGAAAACCAGAAGAGGTGGCGGGCATTGTGCGTTTTCTGGCCTCAGAGCAGGCCGCCTGGATCACAGGTCAAACCATATCCATCGACGGCGGTCTCTGCATGCGCTAAAGCAGCTAGCCCTGCAACCAAAAGAGTTTGTGTGATGCGCGGAAGGTCGTCGCTCTCATTCGGAAGTTTGCGATTAAGAGCCCGCTGCGGGTGACAGTCTAATGCTTCGCGAACCGAAACGCTTGACAAGTGGCCATAAAAGCACCACCCCAGCTGTCACGGCCCGCGGCTACAGTACTACGCAACCTGAAAGTCACGCGCCAGCCAGGTGACTGTCAGGTCGAAGCTGTAGGGCGCGGGCCGTGACCGCGCCAACCGAGTTATAGGCAAGCCAGCCGCGCAGCGCGCTGCGAAAAAACGATGATGTAACTAGACTAAGTGACTAAAAGGGATAAGGATTGTGATTAGAATTGTGATTAGGATGTGCATCCCTCCTAATCACAATCTTAATCATAATCCTAATCAACCAACGTAGTCTATTTCGACTACTTGGCCAGTGACATTTTATCGACCAGAGGTCGAAGTTATAGGCAAGCTCACCAGTTAGAGGGGCAGATTTCAAAATGTGACTGAGGGTGAATGCAGGCCGGGCACATCTCCATTGCGCTCACACCAGCATGAATATAGCCACAGTTGCGGCAACGCCAGATAGTCAGTTTGGAATCACGCGTAAAGACAACTCCACTCTCAATATTGGCAGCCAAGGCGCGATACCTCTCACCATGGAACTTCTCAGCAACAGCAATGCTCTCCATGGCCTTGGCAATCGCTCCAAACCCTTCAGCCCGTGCGACCTTCGCAAAATCAGGGTACATGTGCTGCCACTCATACTCCTCGCCGGCAGCGGCTTCTTTGAGATTGTCAACTGTCTCGCCGATCACACCGGCTGGCAGACCAACATTGATTTCAACCTCGCCGCCTTCTAAAAATTTAAAGAGCCGCTTGGCATGTTCTTTTTCCTGAGCGGCGGTCTCCTCAAAAATTGTTGCAATCTGGACAAATCCATCTTTCTTCGCCTTCGACGCCCAGAATGTGTAACGGTTACGAGCTGCCGACTCACCGGCAAAAGCAGTTAAAACATTCTTCTCAGTCTGGGTTCCTTTAATTGAGGGCATAATCTTACTCTCCTTTTAAGTGTTAAAAATAAAATTATAGTTTAGCACTGTGCAATAAAAAAGACAATACCAAGCTCAGCAATCGTATGTGGTTGAAGCGGTTTCCATGTATTTTTATCTTTGCCACGACCTTTGGCTCTTGACTGCCGCTTGGTTGTCGTTACCTCACTATAATCACCGTTCCGGGGTTGAAGGAGTGCGCGGTCACCTTAAAGCCGCCTGTTCCATCAGAGGTTGTGGTAAGAGCCACATAATCATACCGCGCTCCATTGAGAGTAAAGTTGAGTTGGTAAGCACTGGGAAGATCAAGCGTCGTCGCGCTGATAAAGGTGATCCCTTTTTCAAACTCAGCGGCTGTGTAACCAGCGAGTTCAATGCCAGAGCCAAGTTCCATTGTTAGGTTAGCGACACTGAGGTTTGAAGTGCCGGTGGATTTAGCTTTAACCAGAGTGCTTCCGCTCTGCATAATAACGCGTGCGAGTGTTCCTGTTCCACACAGTGATGAGGTGGAAGGGAAGATCAAATTCCTTCCTGAGGCCATTTCAACTGTGCCGTCAATCCGCGAAACGGATCCCGCGCCCATGGTGAAGTCCTGATTGCGCTTTTGCAAATCCAGCCAAGCAGCGCCATCAATCTGAACACCGCCCGCCAGGGTCACCATGCCGCCAGTGTTCAGTTCAACCTCTCCCTCCTCAATCGCAATGGGGCCGGTAAAGGTGGTGTTGCCGTTGACAACAAATTTGCCCATGCCTTTCTTGGTCAGCTTGCCTGCTTCACCAGCGGCATCGGGCAGACTCAACCCGCTCCCTACATTGTAGCCATTGGAGTCGATCACCAAGCCGCGTCCGGTCAATTCATGCCCTAAATCGGTGCCGCCATTGTTGTTCATGGAGTAGTGCAATCATCTTGCTAGCAGAACACTGCAGCCGCGGGCCGGGGGCTCATTTGTAGAGCGCCGCTTGGCAGTTTACGGCTCGCACTGCACTGGGGCTTTGCCGGCGTGCTCACAACCCGCGCTCTGCAGCAACCACCTTGACATCCTTGAACATAAAGGGGTTGTCACTGACACGCAGAGGCTTGCCACTGGCAATGGTCACGTTCTTCACGTGAACCTCTTTGGTTTTAACGTACGGGTATCTCTCCTTGTATGAGTCGTCCTTAAAGTTCGAGTTGAAGTTAGAAAAAATTGCCGGGCCTTGATAACCCTGGCTGTGGCTAGCGTCGTCGATGCGGAGTGTATCAATCACAATTCGTTCCGGCATGTAACAGGTGTAACCGAAGTCGTGCTGCCCCGAATAAAAGCCGCTAAACAAAGCGGCGTTAGCCGGTTCGCCGCACGAGGGCACAAACACGGAGTTCCGGATAATTACCTGGCCTTGCCATGTGCTGCCATAATCGGAGCGGAGGTTGATGAGAGATCTTCCGTACAGGGTGCAGTTCTCAACCGTGAAGGTCCCGCTGCCAATCGCGTTGATTCCCATATGGCCGAACGTCGAATTACGCAGCGTGGCGTTGGCGACACCTTGATGGGCATCGAAACGGGAGAATGTGCAGTTGTCGAGAAGTATGTTTTTACAGAAGTTAGAGCCCATAATGCCCCAGTAACGGCGGTCATTGATATCATTGGTTTGACGACAGTTCACAATCGATACATTCAGAGCCCGGTTGAGGGATATATCGTAACTGCCCATGCTGACCGGCTTGCCTGCTGAGCCAATGGTTCTGTAGGTCTTGCGTCCGGTCAGGGTTGAATTCTGTAGCGTGACATTTGCACAGGAGCTAACACTGATGAACCCACCGTAGGGTGCTCCATGCTCGCCCTCGCCAGTGACGTGGTGCTCCAAGCCATCGACCACCACGTTGGAGCGATTGATTGTAATTCCACGACTGTAATAGTTGTAATTCGCTTCAGCAGCGTTTGCTTTGGTAGTAAAGATCCCCCCGCTGATGGTCAGCAATTGCTTGTCCATGGGCTGGGCCGTGATCGACGTGATCTGGTCGAAATCCCAGATAATGGGTGCCTCCATGTCAACGCGCCCATCCTTGTCAGCAATAAAAATATCGTTCTTCGGGCCGCCCTTGTTCTGGTTCAATCCATATCGGATGTAGTGCTTGACATTAGAGTCCGCAACGCTGATCAAGCAGGTGTCTGGCAGTGAGACTTCGATTTTGGATTGGTTGCGCTTGAGGGAAGTGAGCCCTTCAAGTTTGAATGACTTCAGGGAGGAGCGGACAGCAAAGATGCTTGCCCGGCTGTTTTCGACTGCGGTGTCGTCAACAATAAACTTGGCTGTGCCCCAATCAGTGTCGGTCTGTATCACTGCCGTCTTGTTCCGCCCCCCGATGTTGTAGCTTTTCCCCTCCTCTGCTTTGACCGGCAACCCGTGCTGATTAGCAAATTCGTGGGCCTTGACAATTGCCTCAATGTCATCGGTCACTCCGTCGCCGACAGCCCCGAACCTCCCGTAGTGAACAATATCCACCGGTTTTACCAATCCGTCACCCGCAGTTTCCGCGAACACGACACTCCAGGAGGCTAGCCCCGCCCCAAGCGTCAATCCAATATTACAAAAAAAAGTTCCCCATCCACGCAAACGATTAAACACCATGATAACCCCCTTATTAGTTAAATATTTACACATTATGCGGGGCAGATGAAAAAAGTCAAGGCTAATGAAGTTTGCCGCATTTAAAACACAATTAGAAAAGAAAGTTAATGCAAGTTCTGAAAGATAATGATATAGTTTTAAATTGATTTGGGGAAAATAGAAAATTATTTAAAAGAGCAATGTCTCTCACACCCCATCCATCTTTGTCCCGCTCGCGGGTCTACGCAGGGACTAATAGAATGCAAAGCAACCTACCTTCAAGCTACAAGCTATGAGCTGAATAACTAGCGTTCTATGATCCCATAACAATTCTTCACTCCACCGACGGCGAGCAGAAGTCTCTTAAAATCGTCGGACAGGAAAAATAAATGAACAAAAAAAGCACTCATGGTGTCTTTGGACTATTGCTGCCGGAAATCGGCCGCGCTCTCTCTGATGCCGGTTACGAAACCCCGACACCTATTCAGGAACAATCAATTCCCTCGCTGCTCGAAGGGCGCGACATGATTGGCTGCGCTCAAACAGGAACCGGCAAAACCGCCGCGTTTACACTGCCCATCCTCCAGTTTCTAGCCAAAAATGAAAAACCTTTGGTTTCAAGAAAACCGCGCGTCCTCATTCTGGCACCCACCCGTGAACTAGCTGCGCAGATTCTAGACAGCGTGGTCCAATATGGAAGGCACACCAAAACCTCACACGCGGTAATATTCGGTGGGGTAGGACAGAACCCACAGGTTAAGGCGTTAAAACGCGGCGTGCATGTGCTGGTGGCCACGCCTGGCCGACTAATGGATTTGATCAACCAAAGACACATTGACCTGGCCAGTGTGGAGATCTTTGTGCTCGACGAAGCCGACCGCATGCTTGATATGGGATTCATTCACGATATCAAAAGAGTGATTGCGATGTTGCCGAAAAAACGGCAGTCGCTTTTCTACTCCGCTACAATGGAACCGCAAGTCGTCGAGCTGGCGCGCACGCTGGTGCACAACCCAGTGTATGTAACCGTAACACCGAACAAACCAACTGTTGAGCGGATCAATCAAAAGGTCATGTTTGTGGCAAAGGGCGACAAGGATAAGCTGATCATTGATCTGCTGAAAAGCGAGAAGATGAATCGTGTGATGGTCTTTGTGCAGATGAAGCATGTCGCCAACAAGGTGGCAGGCAAGCTCGAAGATGCCGGTATAACAGCGGCAGCTATCCACGGCAACAAGAGCCAAGGCGCGCGCACCGCCGCATTGGCCAACTTCAAGAGTGGCAAAGTTCGTGTCTTGGTCGCGACAGATATCGCCGCACGCGGCATTGATGTTGACAATGTCTCGCATGTCATTAACTATGAACTGCCGAAAGAGCCGGAAACCTACATCCACCGCATTGGCCGCACCGCCCGTGCCGGCAGTGAGGGAGAGGCTATTTCATTTTGCTGCGCGCCTGAACGCAATTACCTGCGCACCATCGAAAATCTGATCAAAACCGCTATTCCGAGCGACCTCAAACACACGCTGCACTGCGACTTGTCTATGAATGCCACTGGCGAAGATGCCAAGCCTGCGCCGCGAGTGCAAAGAGGTCGCAGTCAAGCACCAGCCCGCAGCAGCAATAGCCCCCGTAAACAGAGCTATGGCAGGTGCCAAAGCCGCAGCCGGAGTCGGTAAGGAAGCCAATTGCATCTTCGAGCGGGCAGTCATGTTTAAAATGAATTGCCCAACGAGGTTATAATAGCTGGTAACGCTTGGAGTATCATCGTTGTAATCCGTGGTCCGTATGCTGCCGGTGGCTGTATCGGCATATCCGTAGGTCGTGATGATGTTGCGCGCCCATTTTCGGGTAGAGACTCGTCCGTCATCACGGTAGGTGTATGCCGTGCCTTTTTGTTAAATCCCGCATTTGCATCGTATAATCCAGTCACTAACGCCCAAATTCAATCTGTATAACGTACTGCCATAATTCGGGATTATAGAGTTCGGCGGGTGCGGTTGTCGATCCCCGATTTTGCACATGCTGTTTGTGGCGTTTTTGAGCCTTCCATGCCCCTTAAACCTCGGGGTCCGGGGCAGAGCCCCGTCGTTGCTAAAAACCTGGTTTTTTGCCTTTATTTTTATTTCATCATATACTCTGCTGGATGAAAAGATATTGCGCTACAGAAGAGAAGATTGAAGAGACGCTCGCATCCCTGTCGGAAACGGTTTGCCCCCACTGCGGGGCAAGGGGCGAGTTTGTCCGCCACGATAAC
>JAQUCE010000209.1 GCA_028686345.1 Kiritimatiellia bacterium | reverse complement strand
ATCGCCAATCACAAGCTCATCGGTTTCAGCCAGCACCCTGCGATAGAGAGTTAGCAGATCAAAGGGTTTTGTGCGAGCAGGAAAGTAGATCACAGCCGGCGAAACCGCGGCCAATTGGTTGAGGGTCGTTTCATCCAGCCGCGAGATAACCTCCTGACCCTGGTAGCTCATCCATTCTCCATCCTCTCCGTTGAGGGCGGGGATTCTGGCACCCTCAACTGGATCACCCAGGCCGATGATCAGCACCCGCGCGCCCCACTCACGTAGTCTTTCAGCCACCTGTTCGAGGTTGCTGATGTGATCCTCACCATCCGTGAAAATAATCAGATCCTGCTGGCCGCGTTCGGCTTCATCCAACACAATATCCAGCGCTTTTTCAATCGCCGCCTGCAGCGATGTGCTGCCAACATCCGCGTCAGAGGTGGAGAGACGCTCAAGCGCATAGCGCACAAAATTGTGATCCAGTGTCAATGGAACCCTGACTGCGGATGAGCCGGCAAAGGTGACCACCCCAATGCGCTGACCTTTCAACGCTGGAAGGCTCTCGAGCAGAACAAAACGCGCGGCCTCCAAGCGACTGGGGTAAAGATCAGCGGCCAGCATGGAACGGGAGATGTCCAAAGCAATAACAAGATCGCGCCCTTTGAAATTACCAGCGGGAATGGGGTGCGGGTTCCAGCGCGGCTGGGCCAAGGCAATGATGGTCATCAGGAGCATTCCGATTTTCAAGGCAATCCGACGATGACCGGACTTTACCCGGCCTCTCTCAGGCCCGCCTCGCAACTGCTGGATCGCATCCATCGCCCGACGCTCAGCAGCTCGTAACAGATGATAAATCAATGGCAGGGCGAGCAGGCAAATGAAAAACAAAGGGGCTTTGAATGTCATACAGCGCGCTCCTGATTAACATGCAGAAGGGTGGCGCCCAAAGCTGTTTCGCTCAACATCAGCAACAGCGCCGGCAGTAAAAAGAGGTGGAAAACTGCGATTGACTCATTGTGTGTCACAGTTGAATCAAGGATGGCGCTCTTCTCCAATTGATCAATCTCCCTGTAAGCCTGCGCGAGGCTGTCTCCATCACTGCTCTTCCAAAAGGCGCCGCCCGTACTCTCCGCCACACTCTCCAGCAGCCGCTCAGCATCGTTCAACTCCCATGCTTCAGCGGAATCGCCCAGGCTGATCACATAAACCCGTATGCCCCAACGCCGCGCCAAACCCGCCGCCTCCTGCGGTAGATGCAAGCCGCAGTTGTTCTCGCCATCGGTGAGCAAAACAACGATCCGGCTCTCAATCACAGCTCGCGCAGCGCCGTCACTCTGCCACTGCGACATCTGCTCCAGCTGGGCGCAGGCCAGTGCTAACGCGTCACCATAGGCGGTGCCATCTTCATTGGGCCGGTTCTGGATCTCAATCCCGCGCACCAGTTGCAACAGGGCCCGGTGTCCAAAGGTCAAGGGGCTGACTGTATCGGCGTAGCGCGCAAAGGTGATCAGACCAATCAGGTCATCCGGACGGCTCTGCACAAAGCTCTCAACCTCCTTTAGGGCAGCTTCCATGCGGGTGCGTTTCTTGGAGCCGCCGCCTGCAATGGAACTCTCCATGCTGCTGGAAATATCCACCAGCATTTCAATGGCAATCCCCTGCCTGACCACCTCCTCCACCGGTTGTTCGATCTCGGGCGCGGCCAGCGCGATTATCAGCAAAGCCACCACTGCCGCACGTACCCAGCGCATCCGCCACAGCCACCTGATCCGCCGGGAGTTACCCACATCGCGCCAGCCTGCCAGCGAAGATACTTCAATGGCTCGGAAGCGCCGCTTTTTGCGTAAGGCCAGCAGTGCCAAAGGCAGAAGAAAGAGTAAGCCTGGTGATGCAAAAGTCATTAAATTTCAACACCCTCCTCATCCGATTTACCGGCAATGGGAATGGGCCAGGCAGCAGGCTTGACCGCCCGCACCTCAATTACCAGCGGCGGCATGGGATGGAGCGTACCGTTAATCTCAACCAGCAGATTGGTCATCACGCAGCTCCCTGCTTCAACTCCTTGAAAAAGCAAAGCTTTTTTTTGCACAAAGCGTCCATGCCTGTTCCGCTCAACAGGATAGCTCTCAATGGCCCGCAGCACCAGATTGGAGGTGTGCGGCACACGCAGCAGCGCGTTCTCCGCGCGCTCAGCTTCAACGGTCAACTCAACCCGCAAAACCTCCCCGGGAACACCGCTCAGGCTCCGCGGCTCCAAAGCCAGCTCCACCCCGGCAAAAGTGCCAATGGCCAGCAGAGTTATTAATATGGCAATCTGTTTTATCATTACAACTCTCAAAATACGCTAACTTGAGGAGCGAGGTAAGAGCTGGTAGCTGGCAGCCTGCACTACTCCATTATCACTTCTACAGTAACTTCTCAATAACCCGCTTTGAAGCAGCCTTCCTCCTTCGCCAAGGCTACGGCGCGACAAGAAAGGCTGAACAACAAACCTTAAGCAGCAGCTGTTTGTTACTAAAGCAGCGGGCTTCTAACCACTAATTCCTCAGTAAGCGCGACGACCTCCCATACATTACACAAACTCTCTTGCTTGCGGCGACTAGCTGCTTTAGAACTCGCCGCCGCTCTCAGCCTGCATGCGGCGCATACGATTGCGGAAAAAGAGGGTCAGCGCCTCGACGCAATCACTCTTTGAATCCACCTCAATCATATCCGCGTTAACCGACAAAAAAGCGCTCTTTACCATGCTGCGATGATGCTCAAAGCTGCCGGCAAACTCACGTTGAAAACCATCCGTGAAATCGCAGAGGCGCTCCTCGCCACTCTCAACGTCCATCACGGCAGTCAAACCACAGAGCGGCGGCTGGCGTTCAATCGCATCATTAACCGCAATCGCCACCAGATCATGCCTGTACCCAGTCGGACCCAGCTGCTCGCGGTTGCAATCCAGCAGAAAATCAGAGATCACAAAAATCAGGGCGCGCTTGCGTGACAGATGGCCCACGCAATCCAAAGCTGGTTGCAGCGAGCTCCCGCGCGCCTGAGGCACGACGCTCAGCAGATCATTAAGTAAGCGCAGGCTATGCTGTAAACCTTTGCGGGCGGGGAGCACATGCTCAACCTGGTCAGAGAACATAATCAGGCCCGCGCGGTCATGGTTGTGAGCGGCAGAGAGACTCAGCAGGGCGACGATTTCGTGCACTGTCTCCCACTTGCTGCTAGCTCC
>JAQUCE010000124.1 GCA_028686345.1 Kiritimatiellia bacterium | reverse complement strand
CTTTTGCGAAGCTGGTATTGCTCGTCTGGATTAAGCCGAACGGCTTGAGTTTTTAATTCGTTTTCCATGCTATTATTATAGCATATTTTTGGGGAAAACGCAAGGTTTATTTGTTGAGTCAATAACACTGGCTATTCCTCGATATTACATATTCACTCAAATGAGAATCATTGACACATACTTGGTATATATTTTGCCGGCAATCCCTTCTGCGATGGGCTGTTTTCTAATGAAACAATTTATGGATTCGGCGGTGCCTGATGTGCTTATGGAGGCTGCAAGAATCGACGGTGCGGGAATAATTCGAATTTACTGGCAGATTATTATGCCAATTTTAAAACCTGCGTGGATGACAATGATGCTTTTTTCATTTCAAAGTATGTGGTCAATTGTTCCAAACGGCACAATATTCAGTGAGCCGCTTAAAACATTACCTCAGGTTATGAGTTCAATCTCGGCGGGAGGTATCGCCCGTTCAGGAAGTGCTATGGCAGTGACGGTTTTGCTGATGATTCCCCCTATAATAGTATTTTTGATTTCGCAAAGCAACGTGCTTGAAACTATGAGCAGTTCAGGCATTAAGGAGTAAAAATTAGTGATTAAAGCGAAAGGCGGTACATCAGAATGAAAAAAATCATGATAACATTTTGCATCATTATTTCGTTAACCGCCATGTTTAGCTCAAGTCTTTTTGTTGAAGCTTCATCGTACGATACATTTACACATTTCGAAAATTCAGACGGTACAACATCGGTTACACTTACAAAAGAAAGCTACATTGCCGAACAGTGTATCACTGCCGCAACCGTTGGTATTGAAGATGGTTTCAAGGGGCTCGTCGACATTTGCTACGGCTCAAATGGTAAAGTTTATCTTTTGTGTAGCGAAATCTCTTGTGTTGTAGTGCTCAATTCGGATTTCACCTTGAATTCAAAATTGGCTCTCACTGACGAAACGGGTGTAACAATTTCTTTTTCCGGAGCGAAAGGAATTTATGTGGATTCTGAAAACCGTATTTATATATGTGACACAGCAAACGCTAGAATTATTGTAACGGATTCGAACGGAAAATATCTTTATGAATTCGATAAACCCGAATCCAACCTCCTACCGAAAGGTTTTATGTATCAACCGTGCAGCATCGCCAAAGACTCTGAAGGCTATACTTACATATTAAGCTTAGGTTGTTACTACGGTGCGCTTTTATATTCTCCTGAAAACGAATTTTTAGGATTTTATGGGTCCAACACAGTCAAAACTACTGCACTTGACACGTTAGGATTTATATGGGATAAAATTACAGGCACAGATGCCAAAAGAGAAGTATCAGCTAAAAAACTTCCGTTTTCATTCGTTGATTTAATTGTTGATTATGATGATTTTGCCATAACCTGCACAGGAGCTGTAACTGCTGACGACAAACAAACAGGTCAAATCCGAAAAATAAGTCCTACAGGTGTCAATATATTATATAAACAAACACCGGTGTCCGGTTTGATGAATTCTGATTCTGTTAATTTACTTGAGTCTGAGGTCATCAAAGTCGAAACAAAACCGTTACCGCAGAACATTGTTTCTCTTGATGTAAACAAGCAAGGATATATATTTGCATTAGATAAAACCGTAGGGTTAGTTTATGTTTATGACAGCGAATGCAATTTGATAAGCGCTTTCGGCGGTGGGATAGGTTATGGAGTTAACCTCGGGCAATTTACTGCGGCTGAAGCCCTCGCTGTGAATGACAACAATGTTTTGGTGATTGATTCAACGAAAATGTCGGTTACGGTTTTTACGCTTACCGACTATGGTAATTTGCTTCAAAAAGCTCAGTCAATGTATCTGAAAGGGGATTATTATTCGGCGAAGCCTTATTGGGAAGAAATCCTAAAGACCGACCGCGGAAATCAATTGGCATATCGGGGTTTGGCAGTTGCAAGTCAAAGTGTCGAAGATTACACATCGGCGCTGGAATATGCGAAAAACGGGCTTGATTATCAAACTTATGATGCCGTTTGGCAAACAATGGTTACCGGTTTTCTCGGACGTAATTTTGCCTGGCTATTAACTGCTGTCCTTTTATCTGTCTTAGGAATTGTTTTACTGGGTGTAAAAATAAAAAAACGCCGTAAGGTTCTCATACAAAATCCGAGGATAAAAGTTTTAACAGCAGTTCCGTTTCACCCCTTTACGGCTTTCGACGATATCAAATACAAAAATCAAGGCTCGGTTAAAATTGCCTTTATTATTACGATAATATTTTTTCTGGCATCTGTGCTTCAGGCTACAGCCACTGGTTTTGTGTTCTCGCGAACGGATGTCCGTAACTATAATGTACTTGTAACCATAGTGCAGACAGTTGGAATAGTCGCTCTCTGGACAGTAGGCAACTGGTTGGTAAGCAGTCTGTTTTCGGGAATCGGTAAACTAAGGGAAATCTTCATTGTAACAGCTTACTCCCTTCTGCCAATAATTTGCTGTATCTTTATACAAGTTGTCTTATCACATTTCTTGCCATTATCCGGGATGCCATTTTTTGAAACACTTCGGATTGTTGCTCTGATTTATACTTTTTTCCTGTTGTGTATAGGCATTATGAGAGTTCACGAGTTTAACTTTTTTAAATTTTTAGGTACCGGATTTGTTACACTGTTTAGCATGATTATAGTTGTGTTTATTATGTTTATGGTCGTGATACTTCTTCAACAGTTCTGGAACTTTATTTATTCTATAATCATGGAAATTGTCTACAGATAGAAAAGAGGCGATGAATATGTTCAAAAAGAAAACTGCTGCAGGTCTATTGGTTATCATTCTGCTATTAACTCTGTTTGGATGTTCTAACACGCCTCAGAATCTTGAATACAAGGCAGGTGCACCTTATAGATTTCTGTCGTCTATGACTGTTGCAACCAACTCTGATTATGAGCTTTTGTGGAATAAAGATGAATGTATTATTAGCCTTAAAAACCTAAAAACAGGGACAACATGGTCTACGATACCGCAGGATTATTTAATGTCAGGCGGCACAAATGCCGGTATGCTTTCCCCTCTTAATCTTACTGTCGTCAATACATCAACTCTAACGTGGGATACTATCAACGGCTACAAAGAATCAATTGTTCCGCAAACGGTTCGAAGTGAACGGGTAGAGGGAGGGTTAAAAGTCACCTATTATTTAGAAAATTTTGAAATTTCGGTTCCGATTATTTATACTCTTTATAAAGATTCACTTAAAATAACAATAGACCCAAAGGAAATACGCGAGGGTGAAAAATATCTTTTAGCTGCCGTTTCTGTTGCACCAATGCTTTGCTCTGCCATGAATAGCGGTTTGGATTCATATGTATTCATTCCTTCTGGAACAGGTGCCATTATGAATACATCAGAGGATGCGAGAGGCACACGAAAATATTCCGGTGATGTCTACGGCGAAGACTTATCGCGTATTATCACGACAGACTTTACAGATGAAACTCCAATTCGAATTCCTGTTTTCGGGGTAAAGAGCCTTGAAAATGCTTTATTTGGAATTATAGAGAAAGGTGCCGAATCAGTCGTAATAGAAGCCGAAACCGGAAACAAACGAACAGGACGTTCTGCAGTCTGGGCAACCCTTAATATACGTGGATATGACATATACCCGACTACCTCATCAACAACCGGATTTGCCGATATGAAACGTATGTCGGCACAGCACAGTGAAACACCGGTATCTATAGGTTATTACCCGCTTGAAGGCAGCGTTGCCGATTATAACGGTATGGCTAAACGATATCGCCAATATCTCATTGAAAATA
The DNA here is from genome assembly GCA_028686345.1 of Kiritimatiellia bacterium. Classification (GTDB taxonomy): domain Bacteria; phylum Verrucomicrobiota; class Kiritimatiellia; order RFP12; family UBA1067; genus M55B167. The sequence goes on along the minus strand of JAQUCE010000124.1, from coordinate 9,814 downwards.
AGGAAATGGTTGAAACCACTGAAAACGAAGGCTATTACGGATTAACTATTTACGGAGGAATATCAGTTCCTTCAACTATATTGGGAATTCCGATAAAAACAACTGAAGCCATGACTACCTTTGCGCAAGCAAAAGAAATGGTGAAAAGTCTCCATGAAACCACAAAGCTGTCTTCGCAAATCAAACTTGTCGGCTTTGGTGAAACTGGAATTAACATAGGCAAAATAGCAGGAGGATATGCTTTTTCAAATGTTCTTGGTAACGATAGTCAACGAAAATCCCTCAGTACTTATTGTAATGATGAAAGCATACCGCTTTATACAGATTTTGATTTGATTCGTTACTCGAATTCCGGCGATGGATTCTCTTATACGTTTGGAGCGGCGAAATCAGCAACACTTCACACTGCGGAGCGCAAAATGCTTGATACACCGCTGAGGAATAAAATCTCAGATTCAAAATACCGCTTGTTAGGTAGAGAAGATATAACAACAGCAGTTAAAAAGCTTAGTAACTTTGTTGCTGATAATAATCTTTCAGGTATTAGTTTATCCTCGTTAGGTGAATATGCTTATTCGGATTTTGGAAATCGTAAATATATTGTTAAAAACAATATGGCAACCGATGTTACTGAATATATAAAGCTTTTACGTGAAAAAAAATATCCGGTTGCTTCGGGTTCCAATTCATATGCGGCAGCCGCGGCTGATGCGATTTTTGATGTTCCGCTTAACAGCGGATGTTACGATGTTTTCGATGCGGATATTCCATTTTACCAATTGGTATTCTGCGGCAGCAAGCCTATGTTTTCATCGGGAATTAATTTAGAAGGCGATTTTGACAGACAAGTTATGCAAGCAATTTCTGGAGGTACCGGGCTTGGTTTCTCATTGATTTACGACTTTATCTATGAACACATGCAAAATCAATCCGGTAATTATTATGCGGCTGTTTTTCGAGACAATATAACACTTATTGAACAAACCATAAACAAATATGCTGATTTTTACAAAGCAATCGCTGGAAAGAAGATAGAAAGTTATGAGCTTTTGTCAAATGGCATTAGTAAAACACTTTTTGAAAACGGCGTAACGGTTTATTCCAATCTCACTTCGTCCGCAAAAGACTCGCCGGCAGGTACGTTAGAAAGATACGGCGTGTCAGTAATGAAATCTAACTAATATTTATCGATAATCGGAGAATAAGCTTATGTTAAAATTTATTCGTCACAGACCCGTTGGGCTCGAATCGCGCCGCAATAGGCAAGGATACACATTTTTAATTCATTGGATAATCGGATTAGTGCTTTTTGTCCTTGTTCCTATTTTCAGTTCTATTGGTTATGCTTTCAGTGATGTGAGCCTTGAAACAGGCGGTATATCAACGAAATTTACCGGATTAAAATATTTTAAAGAGATTTTGCTTGAGGATCCCACTTATTTAAATAATGTGCTAAGTTCGCTGCAGCAATTGGTGTACACATTACCGATTATACTAATCATTAGCTTACAGAGGATAAATATCCATACGCATGGCTAGATGGCAATGATGCCGAAGCGCGCAGGAAGCAACGCTTTCAGGTTCAGTTTAATCCGCAACTGTTTGCGCTTGAAACCGAAAAGCTGCTGCTACAATCGGGCGTTAAAATAATTTACGGAACACACGCGAGCGCAGTTTCAGTATGCGACAATAAGATTAGCGCGGTTATTTTTGAGGGGAAAAGCGGGCGTCAGGCGATTTGTGCCCGAAGCTTTGTGGATGCAACCGGGGACGCAGATATTTGTCACATGTCGGGTGAGGACACTGCTGTGTACGCGCAGGGGAATGGTCTTGCCGCGTGGTATTATTACACCCAAAACGGCAATGTTAATTTGCAAATACTGGGTATGTCTGATGTTTTGCCAAATGGCGGTGAAAAGCCAGAGCCGCTTGTGAAGGAGCGGTTTTCAGGGCTTGACACAGCAGAAAACAGCCGAATAGTTTGCCTTTCTCACCAAAAGGTGTTGGAGCATGTTTTATCAAAGCGTAAGACCGACGCAGGAATATGGCCGGTTAATATGGCCGCTATTCCTCAGCTTAGAATGACGAGGCGGCTTGACGGTGCTACAGTTCTTGACGACAAGCACCCACACGATTTGATTATATCGAGCATAGGAATAACGGGCGATTGGCGCCGCTGCGGGCCTGCATTTGCAATTCCCTTTGAAGCACTATATGGTAAGAAAATTCTAAACCTGATAACAGCCGGGCGGTGCATTTCTGTAACCGATGATATGTGGGATATAACGCGTGTTATTCCCTGCTGCGCCGTCACAGGTCAGGCTGCCGGTACTGCCGCCGCGATGTGCGATGATTATGCTGAGTTTGATGTAAGAGAACTGCAAGAGCATTTGAAAAATGACGGTGTAAGGCTGAACTAGTTCATGACAGCCTCGTTAGCGGCACTTGTTATTCCTAGCAGGAGCGACGAGGAATAGAATGGTACAATTACTTTACTGATTAAACTGTAATTTTTTTGAATTGACACGGCTTTGATGATGTATGAATAATTCGATTAAAAAACAGTTATTTAGGAGTTGATATCTTGTTGCATTATTTTAGCAGATGCAGAGTGATGAGAATAATTTCAGTTTTGGGTGCGGTTATTTCATTACTTATCTGTTTGTTTATTAGACATATTTCCGGTTCCGATGAAGGTGTAATTGTTTTTTACATTAGTGGTATGCTCTGTATAATTTTTATTGCCGTTCCCTTTTTACTAAAGTACATAATCAAGGACGCACAGGAAGAAATTGAATCTTTATATCGCTATGTTGCTGATATGCTAAAGAATCAGTCTGAGCAAAATACAAAATAATCTTGGTGGCACGCAAGTTCACAATGCCAAGCAGCGCAGATAATGCGCCTGTGGAATTAAGCTGGTTTGAGAATGCCGAATTTATTTAAATGAGGGGTTAATTATGGATTTACCATTAAACGAATTGAAAAAGTATATGGGAAAAAGCCCTTGTCCGAGTGACTTTGATGAATACTGGGATGAAGCGTTATCCGAAATGAAAATGACCGATCCCGATGTAAAATTGTTGCCTGCAACTTTTCAAGCTCCCGGGGTGGAATGCTTTCATTTATACTTTGCTGGTGTAGGCGGTGCCAGGGTTCATGCAAAATATTACCGTCCAAAAAGCAATGGGCTTCATCCTGCTTTGCTTACGTTTCATGGATATCATGCCTCCAGTGGCAATTGGTTCGGGAATCTAGCGTACGCCCAAGCCGGATTTTGTGTCGCTTCGATGGATGTGCGCGGTCAAGGTGGATTATCAGAGGATAATCTTGTTGTTAATGGAGGAACAGATTACGGTCATGTGACTCGCGGATTATCAGATGGAGCAAAAAAGTTGTTTTACCGTAATGTCTTTTTGGATGCAGCTATGCTTGCGAGAATAATAATGGATTTTGAAGAAGTAGATGCCGAAAGAGTTGGAGCATATGGTGGTTCGCAGGGCGGAGCACTCACTGTAGTTTGTGCCGCACTTGAACCGCGTATCAAAAGAATAGCACCACGTGCGGTGTTTCTTTCGGATTATCAGCGTTATTACGAAATGCACGCTGAAGTCTGTGGATTGACTAGTTATTTTCGAAACTTTGATGTAGAGCATCTACACGAGCAGGAAATATTCAATACACTGGGCTACATTGATATACAGAATTTGGCACCGCGAGTAAAAGCTGAATGTTTATTTTCTGTGGGGCTTGCAGATACAACTTGTCCACCCTCGACTCAGTTTGCCACATATAATAAAATTAACTCAAAGAAGAGCATACGCATTTACCCTGATTTTGCACACGAAACTCCTACTGGTTTCATAGACGAAAGTTTCTTGTTTCTTGCAAAATTGCTGTAACAAATTATTGCTTTGGTCAAAGCTCTATAATTACACGATACAGGTTTTGCAATATTACAAAGAAAGAATTTGATTATATGAATGATGTTACTAATTTTATTTTGAATACTTGGGATGGATGTGTAAACTACAATCCCAAAGATATTGGTAATTTAATGGGGCTTCCGTATCCTTATACTGTTCCCACCGCAAATTCAGACATGTTGCGACAGCTCTACTACTGGGATACATCACAGGTTCACAAGCCATACCACGTGAACATGTGACCTCTGTCATCTCCCTTTTAAAGGCGGGAGATTTGCGCAATCTCAACAATTATTTGACGGATAACTGCAAATTTACTAAAGGAATCGATGCTTATTGCTACCAGTGCAACTTGGCATACTGTCATGAGCATTATAAGACTTATGTCATATATGCCCATGATTATCCGGGGTGGTATGAGAGTACGGAGGGAACGTGTCCTCAAGGGCATAGACGGACCATCGATGATTGACATTTTACATATCAGAAAGAACACGGGGGCTATCATATCGGTACTCATTGCCCGTAAGCGTCAAACCAACCGGCACCTACCCAAGCCCACAAGCTGTATGAGATAATATCCCAAACGCACTAAAAAACTGAGTATCAGAAAATGAGCACGATACTCAGACGGAGGAATGGGATATGGATACACGGCAAGTGGCGAAAGATGTACGGCTGGCACACTGGGCGGAGCTTCTCCGCGAACGGCGGGACAGCGGGCTGAGCGTGCGGTGTTACTGTGAGGAACAAGGGATAAACGAAAAAACATATTACTACTGGCAGCACAGGCTGCGGGAGACTGCCTGTGAACGGCTAACATCTCATGAACAGAGCATTCCGGAATCCCCGCATAATGAAATGGCAACATTCGCAGCATTGCCGGTATCAAGCTGCAAAAACAGCGGAAATATCGTTATTCACCTGAACGGCACCGAAGTGGAAATTCACAGCGGAGCAGATCCGGCGGCCATAGATGCCGTGCTGAGGGTATTGCGGGGATGTTAGGCGATATTTCCCGCGCCGAACAAATCTATGTGGCATGCGGATACACCGATCTGCGCAAATCGATCGATGGTCTGTCGGCGCTGGTGCAGCAAAGCTTTCAGCTGGATCCGTTTTCAAACGCGCTGTTTCTGTTCTGCGGGCGGCGTTGCGACCGGATCAAAGCGCTGCACTGGGAAGGCGACGGCTTTGTTCTGCTTTACAAACGGCTGGAGCAAGGGCGCTTTCAGTGGCCGCGGACGGAAAATGAAGCGCGTAAGATCACGCCGCAGCAATTCCGGTGGCTAACAGAGGGTCTGTCAATTGACCAACCCCGCGCCGTACACCAAGTGGAAGGGCTGAGCGTCGTCTGAACCGCCCGAGTTTTCCACATTCATTTCACCGCGATTTTCGGTGATTTGTCAATAGATGAATCTGTCGGAATATGGTACACTGTGGGTATGGAAAAGATGATGAAACAAACCGAAACGGTAACCATACCGGCGGAAGAATACGAAGCCCTGAAATCACAGAATGAGCAGCTGCATCAGCAGGTGGATTACCTGCTGATGCAGCTGCGTCTGGCACGTCGTCGGCAATTCGGCGCATCCAGCGAGAAAAGCGAATACGACCAAATTAACCTTTTCGATGAAGCCGAGACCTACGCAATGCCTCTGGTCGCAGAGCCGGAGCTGTGTGAGGTGGAAAAGCATTACCGTCACAGACGCCGGGAACTGCATGACCGTCTGCCCGAAGATCTGCCGGTAGAGATTGTGGAGCATGTTTTGCCAGAAGAAGAACAGGTTTGCCCAGTCTGTGAGGAACCGCTTCATGTCATGGGCAGGGAAACGGTTCGGCGGGAACTGAAATTGATCCCGGCGAAGGCCGTCATTGTCGAGCATGTCCGGTATACCTATGCCTGCCGGAACTGCGAGAAAACCGGCATCAATGTACCGATAATCAAAGCGCCGATGTCGGAGCCGGTCATGAAGGGCAGCTTCGCGTCACCGGAAGCGGTCGCCCATTTAATGACACAAAAATTTGTACTGGGCGTTCCGCTCTACCGGCAGGAACAGGACTTCGCACGGCAGGGAATCCTTCTGTCCCGCCAAACCATGTCCAACTGGCTGATCCGGTGCTCGAAAACCTGGCTGGAACCGATATACGAGCTTCTGAAGCAGCGGTTGCTGACCCGCGACGTGCTTCATGCGGACGAAACGACTGTGCAGGTGCTGCGGGAGCCCGGAAAAGCCGCGCAGAGCAAAAGTTATATGTGGCTCTACCGGACAAGCGGTGATGCCGAGCATCCGATCGTGCTTTTTGAATATCAGCCGGACAGGAAAAAGCAGCGGCCGAAGGACTTCCTGAATGGATTTAAAGGTTACCTGCATACCGATGGTTATGCGGGATATCACAGCCTGCCGGAGGGAATTACTGTCGTTGGCTGCCTGGCGCACGCGAGGCGGAAATTTGACGAAGCGCTGAAGCTGGTGCCGCCGGGAAAGCGAGGAAATTCCGGCCCGCTGATTGGCAAGCAGTTTTGCGACAGATTGTTTGCTATGGAAAAGGAATGGGCGGAGCTTCCACCGGAGGAACGGCTGGGAAAGCGTCGGAAACTGGAAAAACCGGTTCTGGACGAGTTTTCGGCATGGCTGAAACACCAACATCCCACAAAAAGTGCCTTTGGTCAGGCGGTTTCTTACACGCAGGGTCAATGGGTGTATTTGGTGCGCTATCTGCTGGATGGTCGGCTGGAGATTTCCAACAACCGTGCCGAGCGCAGTATCAAACCGTTCGTAATCAGCCGCAAGAATTTTCTGTTTGCCAATACGCCCGGCGGAGCCAAATCCAGCGCCGTTATTTTCAGTTTGATCGAGACGGCGAAGGAAAATGGACTGAATTCTTATGAATATCTGCGGTTTCTGTTTCAGGCGTTGCCTAACAGGGGCGAATGTTCTCTGGAGGCATTCCTTCCCGACGGCGGGAAGGTGCCCCGGAACTGCTTTTGTCCAAAACCGAAACCAGCGACCTATGCATGGGAGGAAGATTAATTGAAGCTAGGGCAACACGGGCGGATACTGGTGAGTTTAGTAACTGAATACGTCGAGGGCGAAATCGAGCGCTGGGATTTTGACTTGGATTATTCCGGCTATGTTATAGAACATTTTCCGGCGTTTCAGGCTGAGACACCACGACTTTCCACCAGATTCGCCAATACAATCGATCGCACCTATTCATATGGGGCAGCCTTATCCGATGATTCATTCCGGAAATCAATGGCCTATGCGCTGGATGAATTTTGCGGTGCCATAAAACCTCCCGATATTTGGCAATGTCCCAATCCCTTTGACGCTTACCATTGCCCTAGCAAGAACAGGCAAGAGCCGCTTTTTGTCCCTTTAGTCCTTTCTGTCCGCTATGCTACAGACGGTAAGCATCAAGAAACAACACTTGAAAGTGGGTGCATTCTATGTAAAACAGGTGCGCGGAAGTTCCTCATTTGCCAAGTTGTCGTTAGTTTGTTGGGCTGGAATGCTTTTATTCTCAATTATCAGCTTTCAGTTTAAAGATGGCTTTTACTTCCGAAATTTAGGCTATAACATCTTTTCCACAGGATTGAATGTAATTTGTGCTCTTGCGTTGCTTTGGGGCACCGTGTTGTCCATTAAGAATAATCGAATGGAATTGATGTTGTTTCCGATGGGTTTCTATCAAATTGACTATGTAAAACAGGCATCTGCCAACTTGAAAAGCATATTGGATAGCGTTAGCGATAAAGAAACAAAGAAAAAAGTCGAAAAGGTTTATGATGCACTTTATTCAAGCCCTGTAAAATCACATCCGAATTTGGCGCAGACCGAATCGCAGATACTTGTTTCAATAAACGAATTGCGCGGTGCGGTTTCGGGCGGCAATAAAGATATCATTATTACAAAAGCGGATTCGTTGCTGATTGAAGTCAATGAGCGTAACAGGCAGTTGCAAATATTGAATTGACACAATTTCAACTGAATAAGATAATTTACAAAACAGAGATAAGTCACATTGTTTCTGTTTTTTTATGTTGCTAACAAAAATATTTTCAGAAAATTAGACCTTCTTCCTTGACAAAAACTGTATTCAGGAAGATGGTAAAAGAAACGGAAATGTCGGTAATCGAGGAACAGTACCCACTTTGCCACAGCCAACACCCATTATTGATAATAATCATTACAACACACAAAATATTGTAAATAATGTTGCAACAGCGATGGTAGTATAACTATTTCAAGAACATCTTGAAATAGTTATAATTTTATGGAACAATATATGTATACTTGTGTCGTTTAATAAATAGAGGAGATATCCTCTGGAAAGAAGGCGAATACAATGCCTATTATGTTAAAGCGCAGAAACGGTGAAATCACGCAGTTTCGTAACGCCGAGTTTATCCCGGCGTACTACTTCATTCCGAAGTCAGTCTCGGCAAAATGCGGTGCAGAGCTTAATTCCGTTCCGCGCAGACCATATGAGCTGCTGCACTGCTGGGATGCCATCGCTGTTGTGGAAAGTGACCTGTTCCGGCTGCTCATCATCGACGCCTATGCTTTTATGGTCTGGCCTTTTATAGGTCTTGGCGCAAAACGTGAGATCTACTCCGGCTATGAACCGTCGTGGATTTTTGCACATTCCCCGGCATACTGGATTCAGAAAATGATTGATGAGAAAATTATCCCGACAGCACAGGAGCTATTAAAGAATGGTGGAGTAACGGAATGCTTCGGCTATGTTTCTGAAGAAGAAATCTCCACTTTGTTTTCGTGGATTGTACCACAGACGATGGCGCACCAAAATATGATACCTGTCATAGCGGTGGCAGAGGAATATCGCAATTTTGAGGATTTCGATTACCGTTCCAGCCGACAAAAGACAGATTTCTACCGGAAGTGGTATCATACAAGGACGGCTCATCCGCAAATCTCATTGGAAGCATATCAGGAAGAATACACCGAAGCGCACGGTGGTCAGGAATGGGATATGCCGGATAACATTGATGTGGAGCTTGACGTTACCACAAAGTTGCAGGTAGACGATTTTCTTGCAACTCTGAGTGAAAAGGACAAGCAGATTCTGAAACTGCGGATGCAAGGGTTGACACTGGAGGAGATTGGAAAAGAGCTTGGTTTTCAAAACCACAGTGGCGTGCTAAAACGAATCCGCAAAATCGGGAAGCTGTATGAGAAGTATTCCGGTGAGGACTTCGGATTCAGCGAAAAGAGAATTGTAGCAAAGGCAGAATGACACCTATTGATGAAAAATCGGTAGGTGTTATTTTTATGCTCGAAATCAGAAAGGAAGGTAAAAATGTCAGAAAGAAAATTTCCATTTTCGGTCAGTGACCGGGAAAAAATTGGCAACTGTCTCTGTATGAAATGTGAGCATCTGACCTGCCTTAAGCTGGACGGAAAAATCTGCAATCTGCTGATTTCAATATCAAAGAATACGTCAGAGAGTGACATCACATTGATGCCGCATGTTACAAGTAAAAATGAATGAATGGCATCACTTTGATGCCACAAACGAAGCTCCTGTCTTTTCAGACAAGGAGTTATTTTTATGCCCGGAAACGGTAGAAAGGAACGCAAATGATAAAAAATGCACCAACAGATGAGGCATACCGAGAACGGCATTTATAAGCTGAGAATGGTATGTCTCATACTGTAACAAGCAGGGAACTTGTACGGCAAGTTCCGTTCACAGCACAGGTCTGTGCTGCATCTTTAGGGGACTTCGTTCCCCTAATACCCCTGATTCCAGTACACAATAATGTTACAGATCGGCATCTTGACAAAAGGTCGGTATACCGATATAATATATAGCAAAGTGAGGAATAATGATTATGGATTTACAGACCTTTATTAATA
>JAQUCE010000028.1 GCA_028686345.1 Kiritimatiellia bacterium | reverse complement strand
TCTGGTCGGTGGCTAACCTTTGCCAGGCGGGATTGGTTACCCGCTGGATGTCTACTTTCTCTTTCATTGTATTTACGATTTTACAAATCCCCAGAAACTGGGCTTATCCTGTCGCGACGTAGAGCGGATACTACACCGAACCACAACCCTTGCAATGCCGACAACTTGCCTATAACTCGTTAACTTGGTCGTAGTTTCAGCACCGCTTAGGGACAGGCACTGATTTCCGTTAGGGACAGGCACTGATTTCCCCGCTTAGGGACAGGCACTGATTTCCGTTAGGGACAGGCACTGATTTCCCTGATTATGATTAGGATTGTGATTGTGATTAGGAGGGATACACATCCTTCTCTCAATCTTAATCACAATCCTTGTCTTTTTCGGCTACTTGGGCAAGTTACCCTCATCGTTTTTTCGCGGCGTAACTGCTTTAGGACTGTTTAAGAAACAGATCAATCTCCTGCCCAGCTTGCATACCCTCTGCCACGCACTGAACCACTGCGGCCCCGCCGTTGATCAACCCGCCACCAGCGAAGAGACCGGGCGATTCACAGGCCAGAGAGCCCCCGTTTTCCGCGGTCTGCACCAACCCGTTCTCTGTCAGGGAGCACCCGCGCAGCGCTGTTTTCAGCGTGGGTTCGATCCCCAGTCCCATGGCTTCAATCATGAGCTCGGCTTCCAGGATCTCTTCCGGTGCTGCGCTGCCATCCAGGGCCACCCCCAGCCTGCGCTGAACTATCAGCCCCGAGGCCTTGCCGTACGGCCCAATACGGTAGCCGGTTGGACGAGTCATTGTCAGGAAGTGCACACCCTCAGTGCGGAACCATTCGTCCGCCATGTGCCAGTGCATCTCAGAGAGCGCTCCAGCATAGACAATCAACAGCTCGGTGGCCCCTGCTTGCAGGGCTACCCTCGCGCAGTCCATGGCGCTGTCGCCACCTGCCAGCAGAATCACCCGCGTTGGAACCTGGCGTATAGTGCCGGATTTCATTCCCACGAGGAAATCAAGCCCGGAGATCACTCCCGGCGCAGCTCCGAGCGATTGTTCGCCCCACACCCCGGCGGCCAGGAAAACAGCGTCATGTTCGCGCTGTAAATCCTCAATCGAAATCTCCCGCCCTAGCGCAACCCCATACCTGATTGTCAGCCGCGCCTTACGCAGGGCTGGCATCAGGATAGCATCCACCTCCTCGCGGGCACCGGTGAAGCGGGTGGCGCGGATCGCCAGCTCCGGAGTTCCTCCCAGCCGTGTGGCGCGCTCAAAAACAACCACCTGATGACCCAGCTCCAGCAAGGTCACCGCGCAGGAAACTCCCGCAGGCCCTCCCCCGACCACCGCGATCTTTTTGCCAGTCGCAAGCTGCGGCACACGCAGCCCGGTCAACCCGCGCTGCTGCGCACTCCAGGCAACCGCATACTGGATGTCATGAATGGGAATCGGGGTGCCGTCCAGTGTGCCAGCCACGCAGCGTCCTTCACACAGCGAGCTGACTGGGCAGAGGTGCGCGCACATCCCTGGCAGCACATTACTCCGGCGCAGAATAGCATACGCTGCTGCAATATCATCCTCGGCAAAGGCCTTTAGAAAAGCAGGCACATCAATCCGCGTCGGGCACCCGGCGCGACACGGCGCCGGCGCGCAGCCTCGGCAGCGCCGCGCCTGCTCACGCAGGTTGTCGAGCGCGAAATGGCGGCATTGCAGGTACTCCGCGCCATAGACGGCGCTGTCCATCACTATACAGCCGGCCTGTCCGTTATCCTCAAGCAGCTGGAGGCAGGCGTTACAGTTGAGGCAGCAACCCTCTGGATCCAAGGCCCCGATTTCGAGCAGATCGCCGGCCAGGCGCGGATAGGCCAGCGCGGCGCGCCCAATGCTGATCAATGTTCCGCTACCCTCACTCACTAGGCCGGCGGCAACCTGGGGAAGAAAATGGCGAAACCAGCTCAAGCCGCCTGCCATGACAGGCACTGCGGGCAGGGCCTGTTGCACAGCTCGCGTTAAAGCCGCTTGATCTGCAAAGCGTTTCAGTGGCTCTGCCTTATGAAACCTTGTGTCAGGACTCTCAGCCGCGAGATTGAGCAGCTGCACGCCCTCCAGGACCAGCGCCCGGGCAAAATCCACAGCGTCAACAGCAGTGGCGGCATCGAGTGGAAGCGAAAACTTAGACGCCAGAATCCCGTTGTACCCGGCGCCCTTGAAGCTGCCTGCCAGCTCAACCAGGTAGCGCCTGCGGTTGGCAAACGAACCGCCGTAGCGTCCGGGGCGCTTAACAGCCGCGATCAGCTCTGCGATCAAGTCGCCATGGCAGGCCTTGAGGTCAACACCGTCAAACCCTGCCTGGAGCGCAAGTTGTCCTGCCGCTAAGGTAGCGGTTTGAAGCCGCGCCAGGTAGTCATCCGAAACCACGGCGTAATCCGCTGGAACGCCTTGAGCTAAATCCAGCATCCGATCATGGCTGGCGATCAGCGGCGCGTCCGTGCCCTCAGGCCGGCAGTAGCGCCCTGCGTGGGCTAGTTGCAGGATGACAACAATCTCGTGGCCCCAGCGCTCGCGAGCACAGCGGCGGAGCTCAGAGACCAGCGCGGCAAAGGCGGCGACATTTCCGCGGTTGATCCACAGCTGGCGCGGACTGGAGCGCCCCTCGCTCACAACCGCGGTGGCTTCCAACCAGAGCATACCAAAGCCACCCTCAGCGTAGCGTTGATAGCGGCGCAGCGTTAAGGGGCCCGGTGCGCCACCCGGCGCAGCGTCGCACCCCTCCATGGGCGCGACACACAGTCGGTTGGGGACCGTCGCCCCCCCGATTGTAACCGGCTCCCCCAACACAGCGAGCTTGTCGGAGAGTGGCAGATTCACCTTCAGGCAAAGGGCTGCGTCACGCAGTTCATCCAATCTCTGAAAGCCGAAGGGCTCAAAATTTTTTGATTTATCTATCATGTAACTCCCTAAAACGAGCAAGTAGCACAGCCGTCTCGGCTGTGAACTACCTGCCCAAACACAGGCGGGACGCCTGTGCTACTTGCTCAAACACAGGCGGGACGCCTGTGCTACTTTAAATAATGATACCAGCCCGCTTTCTTTCACTCCATTCCCGATGAAATCCCGGATGAGCGCGTATAACTATCACCTAAGTGGTTTTGTTCAGCAGGAACAAGCATAGCTCGGTACTGCGTAGGAGAAAGACCGGAAATACGTTTGAACAACCGCGAAAAATAGTAGGTGTCCTGAAATCCAAGGCGGCTTGCTATTTTGTGAACAGGTTGATTTGAGACCGTCAGCATTGAGCAGGCCGTGCGAACACGCAGTCGGTTGTAGTAATCTATGGGTGAAAATCCTGTAACTTGTTTAAAGATCCTGTGAACATAAGAGGGAGAGATGTCGGCAAATTTTGCGAGATCATCAATTGTCAAGGGTGTGGCCATATGTTCGTGCATAACATGGATAAGTTGCGTAGTCAACTTAGTATAACGGGTGATCTGCTGCGGAAGATCCGGCTGAGCGCAGATGGTCGCCAGAATGAGCTGGGCTTGCGAGTTGGATAACAGGCGGGTTTTTTCGTTGGAGGTTGGATCGAACCGGTGCAGGAGGTCACGGAAAAGAGTAATCAACTCGGATCGAATACCAATTGAGCGGATGGGGTTTTCAGGAGCCAAGCCGATCTGAGCTGTAAGAAAAGGCAGTTTGGTACCGCAAACGTGCATCCAGTAAATCGTCCATGCGGAGGTGTTCTCAGTGTGGTAAGAGTGCTGCGTTAACGGAGGGCAGTAAAGAATGTCGCCGGCGTTAACTGCATATGTCTTGTTGTCGAAAGTATAGAATCCCTTGCCTTCGACACAGTAGATCAATACACCTTCATTCAGATCAGACCTTGTCCATTTATGTCCATGTGCGTTTTCAAAATACCCGCAACTGAAAACATTCAGATCTGCAAAGGCGGGGTGCTTCATCCATTTCATTCTTATATTCTGCGGTATGGCCAAAAAGATAGCGTTATCATAATTTGCCACGTGCTTTTTCCACAATTCGATGCCCTCTTTTTCATAAGGGATGTCAAACTCATGTGTTTTATGTTGTTGAGTGCCCTTCATGTGTCGCCTCTTTCTATGGTGTTTTTTGAAGCACTTGTATAATATCTTTTTGGTTCATTAAAATCCATCCTTAAATATCTTAATCCATTGTGGTTTTTGATGTTTTTTTTTATAGTGACAATTGTTCAGGAAATTAAGAGTTTAGGAGCATGGAACGGAAGAGGAGGAAAAATTATGAAAAAACAACGAATAGACAAAGTTTTGATCGCTTGTGTTTTGATAGGATTTTCCACACAAAGCTGGGCGACGGTCAACCATGGCGGTTGGACTATTATCGATAATGAACATGCTGCGGATGAAGCTGGTGAGTTTGGAGTCTCCGGCTGCTTTGTGCTTTGGACGCGTTCCGGAGGATTTGGCACCAGCGATCACCAGCTGCAATACGGTGGTTATAATAATCCGCCTTTAATTGACAATGCCATTAATAATGCCAATTATCCGACTGGTGTAACAGATGATCAATGGTTGATCTTTGATAGTCGCAGTACGTTTATGATGCGTCAGAGTTTGGGGCAGGTGGTAGGCACAATATCGGATGGGTTATACAGTTGGAGCATTACAGTTGGACGGCGCTCGGATGTTGGCATATCCGCCAGCTTTAAGGTGGGGTTGTTCGCTTTTACAAATGGGATTATGACCGCCTTGAGCACCCTGGACCAAGCAGATCTTGCGCCAGGTTCGGGTCTTCACATTACGACAAATATAACATGGAACAGCACTGGCAACACTATGGCTGGATCTCCTCTGCTCTTTGCCATGGTCAATTATGATGCTTACACCATAGTCGGAGGAACGCGCCAAATTTGTTTTGATGGCGTTAGTGTGAAAAAAGATGGTGGTGCGGAACTGGTTGTAAATGGGAGCTTTGAAGTGCCGCATGTTACAAAAAGCACAAATGTTATGCCTGCCGGCTGGCAAAAAATACCCAACCGCGCGACCTGGATTTTCAAAAATCTTGCAGCCGGTGACTACGAGGTGGTTACAATGTGGGAGGGGTATAGCAATCGGACGACTGTTCCATTCTCCGTGAACGGGGTTGTCAGCGCTACTGTAAACCAGGTGCCGAACCCGTCTGAACTTGCGATTGAAGATGACGGCACCTGGCAGTGGGCGCAGAGCATAGGAACCTATGCGGCAGTTGGCGGGAGCATTACCGTAACGGTGCCGGGGTTAACAGGTGACAAATATGTGATTGCCGATGCCATCGCCGTGCGCCCCGTGAAGGACGCGACAGGAGGCAATCAGGTGCAAAACTTCAGTTTTGAAGCTCCGGATGCCGGCACATCATCACTGCCGTGGGGAACGCGGGTTCCAGGGTGGTCCAGAGTCGGAGGCGGACATCCCGGGCTAATTGTCCACGCTAGCGGCGCGGCACCTTACCCAGTCGCGCCGGATGGCGATCAATGGATGCTGCTTGACTCCCGTGGTACTTTCAACGGAGGGACTGTGACAGGCAGCTATCTGGGACGAGTGGAAAAGAACAGAAAATATGTATGGTCAGCCACATTAGGCAATCGCTCAGACCTTGATTACGTATCTGAAGTTGAGCTTGGATTATACATAGCTGAAAACAATATTTTCACCGCCTGTGACACATTGGATGAAAGCGCGATCACCATGGCACAAAGGTCTCGTACGACTCAGCTCCTTGGGGGTAAGTGGTATAGTGTTGATACTGGAACCGAAGGCAAACACCTTTACTTTCTTATGAGTGTCACCTCTTCAGGGATTACGCCGCGGCAGCTATTAATTGACGATGTACGGGTGTTCAGCAGCAAGGTACACCAAGGCACGATCCTGCTCGTTCAGTGATGCAGTAGTGCAAGCATCCTGCTTGCAGATAATGGAGTAGTGCAAGCATCCTGCTTGCAGATGAGTTTTTTTAGTGACACCAGAATTCAGCCAGCAGCGCGGGTGCGACAAAGCTTGCAACAAAGTTCGCGACAAAGAGAAAAGTGCTGGGAAAACCCCTTAACCCATTTGAAGTTACAGCCAAGGAGATATGTTTTGAATAAAAGACAGAGAGAAACAGGCAGGCATTTTTTTGCAATCTGCGCCGCGTTGGCCTGCGGTATGTTGGCATCTTTAGCGGATGGGAATTCACTGAGTTCAAGGTCAGGCAATCTCACAATCGTTATTTCCGACGCAGGTGAGATAACCGACATTGCCTTACGAGGTGCTGGTGGTGACACACTGCAACGCAGTGCCATAGGCCGCTCAATTATCGCCGGTACAACTTCCGGTGAGGTTCTGCAACAGAGGCTTGACAATGGGAGTGTGCAATACAGGCGTGTTGTATCTGCCGCTGCCGGGCAGGCCGTCGTGACCCAGAGATTCTCGCAAGGCGAGGATGATGCGAGCATAAACTGGGAGTTGGAGATCACCGGTTCAGGGGCACCTTGGACAGCGCCAATTCAGACATACCTTGAGTTGCTTCATGATCAAAACGATTTTCGCTTCTGGTCAGCATGGACCCGCTCGGATCTACCGCAATACAACGGCTATGGAAACCCTCTTGAACCAATGGATTTCAGCGAGCTGCACATGAAATATGGTGGAAACGGAAGTGGCGCCGCGAACCCCACACTGGGGTTTTCTGTGCCGATTGCAATGTGGCTTAATTCAGAGCAGGATCTTGGATTGACTCTGATGCAATCACCTTTTGATTTTGTGCAGGATATGACATTGCACACCAGTGCTGCCGGAGCAGTCAATTTTGAGCGGACATCTTTGAGAATTGCGCAGAGCAATACCATAAAAATGAAAATGCACCTGGCAGCGCATTCAGCGGCGTGGCGTGCAGGCATGGGGTTTATGGTCACTCGTTATCCAGACTCCTTTAATCCGCATGTGCCGTTCGCGCACGAAGTCGGAGGTGGCGCAACTTACGCTGATTATCGTGGCGAGGAGCTGGATGCTGAAAAATTGCGCGGGATGGGCTTTACCATGAACTGGAGCGCGACCTTTCCCTGGCCGTATATCGGCATGAGCATTCCTCCTGTTAAATCAAATGACGAAACATGGCAGTCGATAGGCGGAACAGAGAACAGCGGACATAAGATTGTTTCAACGTCTATGTGCGCAGCGGTTGTGAACGGTTACGCAGGCAGAATGAGAGAGCAGGGATTTCATCAGCTCGAATACTTCACTGTCACGGAGGCTGGCAATTTCATCTCTCCGACACCTACGGTTAGAGAGGCCGTCAAGGATGAGGATTTATGGAGGTCAGCCAATGATTTTATCTATCACCAGATTCCCGATGCGAACCTTGGAATCGGAAGCTGGCTTGACAGCCGGGTTGTAGATCCCGGAGATCCTGCGTGGCAAGCGGAGATTGTCCGTCAGATAACTGATATATGCGTGCGCTTACCCCTTTGTTCCGGTGTTGTGATAGACCGGATGGATTGGCTTAGTAAATATAACAATAAAGGAGACGACGGAGTGACCTGGAGCGGCACTCCGAAGCGCTCACTGCTCTACTCCTGGCATCAGGTGATGGAGCGCATGATCTCTCTGACAAAAGAGCACAACAAGGTTGTCTTCGGTAACGTTAAAGAGTTTCGCCGGGTGGATGCAATCCGTCACCTGGATGGTGTTTACAACGAATTCAACTCAACAGGCATTCATAACCTGATTGCGCTGGCTGGTCTCCGAAAGCCAGTCATGATCTGGGGATCGCCAAATAGTGACGCGGGGTTTCAAGAGTATCTGTATCTCGGGATTTTTCCATCGGTTCCATTTCCCAAGGCCAATCACAATACTCTGCCCGACACGGAACTGGAAAACCGGTTTATTGATTATGGCGCGATGTTCAACGCCATGCGCGGCAAGAAATGGGTTATGATTCCGCATGTAATTCAAGTGGACGGGAGTCATGCACTGGCGAATATCTTTGAGGTGGAGGATGGATATGTGATACCTGTTGTTTTCGGCGGGGCTTCCCGCACAGCCCGTATTACGGTGAAGCACCTGCCGTTTAATGATCTTAAGGTGCTCGAGATAGTGCATCCAGGTAAAACGCGCTGGATGAAATTGATGAATGTGGGTGATACTGATTCTTTGACTATTGATGTGCCCTTACATAGGGGGTGCGCCATGCTCCGGCTTAACAAGGTCGCCTGCCCGAGCTCAGGGGGCGAGATGGCTTTTAACGGAAGCTTTGAGATGCCTGAAGCACCGCTATCCAATTATCTTCCCTGGGGCACCCCGGTTGATGGCTGGAGTGTAGAGGGCATGGCTCATCCGCCACTGGTTATTTCTGAAACTTACAGCAGCGCTTTCCCCGCTGCGCCTGATGGTGATCAATGGGGGCTTATTGATCTCAGACCAAGCTTCAACGGAGGGGGCTCTCTGCTGCAGTTTGTGGGTCTGGTAGAGGCGGGCAAAACATATAGATGGCAGGTGACTTTAGGCAACCGCGACGATGTCGGGTATCTGGCACCACGATCTTTCGGGCTTTACTCGCTCAGCAATAATGTATTTACAGCACAGAGCGTAAAGCTTGCGGCAGATGTTACGATGCCGCAGCGTAGCGGAACAACCCAAAGTTTTAATGTGGTTTGGCGCAATAACTGTAGCAACTCAGGCGGCGAACCTTTATACTTCAAGTTTGATTTTCCTGTATACAATGGATCGAGCACTGCGCAGTTATTGATAGATGGTATAAGCGTCAGCAGCGTCCATCCGGGGACAATATTGTCGCTTTGCTCCTAGGGCATGCACATTGAAGTGTATGCGCGGTCGAAGTGGCGCATTTAACAATGTGATCGCCTTCTATAGGGTGGATCACATTAGAGAGCTCCAACCCGTCGAATCGGCCAGTCGAAGACAGCCAGCGAAATGCAGCCTTTGTTCGCGCTTTGTTTTCATGAAATAAACGACGGTTGAGTTTCTTTTGATTTTTATTTCACTAATATCACTGTACCTGTTAAAGGTTGTGGAAAGCTGAAATCAACCGAGAGCACAGGGATATAGGCTGGGTTAGGATTGCTCTGTGATGCAAACCGGTAGAGTTTGCGAGTATTATATGAAGTTTCGATCGATGGAGCGCGAAGGATGAACTGCACCATGTTATCCACAAGATTACTCTGTATTGCACTTATAAAGTCATCCGTACTTTCAAACCTGAAGTTGTCACCAGCATTAACACTATCAGGATTCGTCGGTGCACCGTCAATGTCAATAATGCGCGACAAAACAGTAGCACTGAAATCCCCGCCCGGGCTGCTCCATGCAAGATTTCCCGAGTCGTTATATTCATTCCATGTATGATTTGCTGGAAACGAAGCATCCTGTATAATCTCGTTGAGCGTAACACCTTGAGATCCGACCCAGCCAGTGCTGGTACCAACATCCTTTATATCAATATAAAGATCCAAAGCAACACTGTTGATAACAGCATGATCCGGGATAACCGTGAGATCAAAGGCTAACAGCGAACGAATCCAATTATCACCCGACACTCGCCCCAAAATAAATTGTTTGCTTGTGTCTTCAACAACGTCGGGCTTGTCATTGCGAATATAGCTGTTACCTCTGGGGAGAATATGGAGGGTCAAAGGACCCTGATGGTTCAACTGTTCCAGCAACAAGGTGCTGATCGTGCCGGAGGCTGCACTCCTCGACGATATCAGTATCCAGTTAAACTCTATATTGGATGCGTAGGTGTAGCTGCCGAGGTCGCCCAGAATGCTGTCCGACCAAGAGACAGTTCCGAAATTCCCTACTCCGTCATAACCTCCGGCTGGAGTCAGATCCAGCATCATTGTCAGCGTTCGCGGCCCATGGACATTGCTCGGGCCATTGACAGGGTTAGCAACCCCTACCCCTGCCCACATGTCGAGTTTTCGGCTTAAACGATAAGCGATAGTTGCAACACCTCCCTGATCCACAAAGTCAGACGATGCCGCTGGTAGAGCGGCTACTACAACGAACGACAACTCTTGCGCGGCGGGGTGCAGCGCGCGCGTAGTAGTCGCTCTGCGAGCGACATCGGTGGACGATGCTGTGCGACGATGTTGACCGACGATTGGGATCATGCGTGGGCTCGTCAACCAGCATCGTCGCCGCCATCGTCAACCGCAGGCGCGGTCGAGCGTCTGTAGCACCGATTTCCAACCGGACATGTCCGATTGGAAATCGGTGCTGCAATGAAGTACCTCAAGCTTCCAGCTTGAATGAAAATGTTTTCTGCAAGCAAGATGCTTGCACTACTCCATTATCACTTTTATGGTAACCTCTCAATAACCCGCCCTGAAGCAGCGGGCTCTTAATCACAAACTTCCAATGAGAGCGACGACCTCCCGCACATCACACAAATCCTTTTGCTTGCCTGCCTGTGCGTAGCACGCAGACAGGTGGCGACCAGCTGCTTTAGATACCTCTGCCTGAATGTCCTTAACGCAGGATCAGGAACGTGCCTGTGTCGGAAACAAGCCTGAGTTCCTTGCCGCGCAGGAGCAGCTTCCAGCTCCTGGGAAGCGCTGAGGCGAGCGTGGGCAAACCGGTCAGGCCGTCTGTTGTTCGGATGAGGGTGTAGGCCTGCGACCGGTCGAGGGCCTCCGGGTTATTGATCTGTACAACCATTCCAGCGAGATCGAGCATGCCGGTCGCGTCCAGCCGGTCACCCAGATCAGCACGATAAAGAACACCGGGGGCCAGCGTGACATTGGCGAGTGAGAGGGTTCCCACCGCGCCGTCGCCGGCCGGGCTGAGGATGGTTGCGGAGGTTAAGGCTCCGTTAAAGACCGTGCCTGCGCCGCTGATTGAACGGATGCTCTGAGGCGCGCCGCTGAGATCAAGCGTAGCACCGGCATTGACCGTCAAATCAACACCTGCCAGTGTGTTGCCGACCCCGCCGGCAGTTGGGCGGACGAATACATACAGGTTACGGAGAGTGTATTGCGCCGCGTTATAACTGAAGGTGTAATCCGGGTCATTGTTGGTGAGCTGCGGATTGTTGCCAATGCCAATGCCAAGCACGTTGCCATTGTTGCCAAGATGTGAAAGTGCCAGCAACGTGACCTTGTCGCCCCAGTTATGGATCTGAAAGCAGCCGTGACCCGCAGCTGTCGACGCGCCGGAGTCGTCATAATCGAAGAGTGATCCGCTGCCGTCCAGCCCGTTGGCAGGTATGGTCACAGGCGAGTAGTTGCTGGGCCAGATTTCAATGTTGCCTGTGGCAGAGCCGGTGGTGCTGTTTACGCCGCTGACATTTGAGCGCACATCCATGTTGTCGACCCTCTGCTGCCACATAAAGCGGTTGTTACTTTGGCTAGGGTAGCCAAGCTTCGTGCGTTCAGTGGTGTGGGCATCAAAGGAGACCCAGACCCACTGGCTGCCATAGGTCGGATGCTCCAGCTCAAGGTAATAGGCAACGCGATCAAACGGAGTTGTGGCACTGGAGTTATCAATGCTGTAGGCCGTGCCGCTGACGATCGTGTTGGCAACAGCAGGCACAGCGGAGACATAGACCGTATCGTAACCGTTGGCTGCCGCGCCGACCTTGGAGAGGATGTTTTCGGGAAGAGGATAGATGACCCCGGGCGCAGGGATGCGGAGTGTGCCTTCAACAACAGTCGCAGTTGGCACCTTCGGTGCGCGCACAATATCGCGTGTCAGAACATAGAGGCGGCGCGAGGTGTATTGAGCGCCGTTATTATTGAAGGTCCAGTCAGGAGCAATGCCTGTGCCGGAACCAGGCTGATTGCCAATACCAAGGGAGATCGTATAATTGTTGTTACCCCAGTTGCACATGGAAAAGAGGGTGGTCTTATCACCCCAGTTATGAATCTGGAAAGAGCCATGCCCGGCGACAGATGGCGCGCCGTCACTCTTTGAGTCGCCGAAATCATAACCGCTGTTATTAGAGTCGGAGAGAGCCCCGAGCCCGAGTGCATCTGCCTGGCTGTAGTTATTGGGCCAAAACTCAATATTGCCGGTAGCACAGCCCACATAATCATTGATTGAAGCCACGTTGGAGAGGACATCCATGTTGTCGACCCTGCGCTGGAAAACGTTGGCGCAGTAACCTGCCCCGGCACTCGAGTCGTGATAGGGGTAACCGATCAGGGTGCGGTCACGGGTGACAGCGTCAAAGGAGACCCAGATCCACTGGTTGCCATAGGTCGGGTGCACCAGCTCCAGATAGTAGGCGACACGGTCGAAATCATTGGAGTTGGAGCGTGAGTTGTCAACAAAGTAACGGACACCTGTGGCGTTGCCGTTGATGATGCCGCCCTGGGCCGGGACATCGGAGGCATAAACAAGGGCGTACCCGTCGGCCAGCGCGCCTATGTTTTGGGCAATTTCGGCGGGCGTTTCCGGTAACTCCGGCGCTGGTGCCAGCTCGGCCTCGGTATAGCTTAGCGGCAGATCAATGGTGAAGAGCGAACCGTCGCCAGGATCAACCAGAGGCTGATAGTAATTGGCATTGTTCTGGGCGCGCCCCTGAAAGTCAACCCCGAAGCCGATGCGGTAGTTGTCAGTACGTACCCAGTTGGCACCAACATTACCACCGCCCTGGCCGCAACGCAGTTCAAAGGGGTGAGGGCCGGGGATCAGTGTAACATTGCGGTACGTGGGGGTGCCGGCGCCATCGTTATCGAGAATTGCGTTGCCATCAATCGCGAGGTAGACGTTGTCATCAAAGTTTTCTCCGAATGTCCAGACAACATTGGTAGCAGCGCGGTTCCAGATGTATCCAGAGTAGACGTAGCAGGTGTTGTCCGGCCACCAGCAGCCGTTGATGGTACCGCCGGAGCCGACAATGGCGCCGTTGACAGCGCGGGTCGTGAGCTGGACCGCAGTGCCTGGATTCGGGTCAACGCGGTTGGAACGTATGCCAACTTGGTTCTCCAGCCGCCCCTCATAGAGTCCGGGGGTGCCGTAATCGGCATCTGTATCCAAAGCGGCAAGTGTCGTGCCAGCGGCAAGGTCGGCAGTACCAGCACCCTCTTTCACGAGCGCGGCGGTGACCACCGAGCCATTGAGCAGCACAGCGCTTGAGCTGAGTGTGACGCTGGCATTGGTCAAAGACCTGCCACCCAGGTCGAGAACCCCGCCGTTGAGATTGAGGTCAGCTCCTTGCGGTATGGCCTCGGGAACTTTGGCTGTGAGGATACCACCGGTGAGGGTGATGGGGCCGCGGAAAGTATTGGCCTTGCTCAGTACGAGCGCGCCATCCCCAAGCTTGGTCAGGCCGCCGGAGGAGGTGTTAACGCCGATACGGATATCGCGCACCGAGGCGGCGGATGTATAGCCGCCGCCGACAAGGGTCACAGCAGGGCTGGAGGTGTAGCCAAAGCCAGGCGAGGTGACGCGAATCTCAGTCAGCTGGCCGGTCAGACGGTCGATCGCGGCAACAGCGGAGGCGCCGTAACCACCACCGCCGGTGATGTTCACAAAGGGCGGCGCAATGTAGCCGGCGCCGCGGCTGTTGATGCCAAC
This sequence comes from Kiritimatiellia bacterium, assembly GCA_028686345.1. Classification (GTDB taxonomy): domain Bacteria; phylum Verrucomicrobiota; class Kiritimatiellia; order RFP12; family UBA1067; genus M55B167. Next base: position 37,296 of record JAQUCE010000028.1, on the reverse strand, counting down.
AAAAGCCAACCCCTGACCAGCCAATGGATCAAGCGGTAGATCGAGTGTGGCGTTCACAGAGGGGTCGACCTCAATCAAAGCGCCGCCGTCATGCACCGCGAGCCCTGCAGGGGAGTTATTAGCGGCTGTGCGGATAGCCGAGCCACTCTCAGTGAGACGCAGAATTCCGCCGTTGAAATTGACAAAAGCGCGTGAGTTGCCTGAGTTGTTGTTGCCGCCTTTCTGGATGAAACGTGTGGCGAGCGCGCCGCCGTTGAGGTTCACGATCGAGGTGACTGTGCCGTTGCGGTTGGCGAGTTCGCAGTAGCCGACCGAGGCACTGGCATCGCCCTCCAGGGTCAAGATGCCGGTGCCGTCATTGTAGTTGTTGACACCGTCCCACTCGCCCAGTGAGAATTTTGCTGTCCCGGTGGTCAGGGTGCCGCCCGAGAGATGGAAGAGACCGAGTCCCGCGCGGACAGCGAGTGAGCCGCCATAGCAATCGGCGACCATACCTTCCGCGGGAGTTGCACCGGAATTAAAGATTACGCTGCCACCGCTCTGGCGCAGGATTCCGACGTTGTTGTAGTTGACACCAAACTGGGTATAGCCCTTGTTAACCAAGAGCCCGTCGCTGATCTCATAATAACCGTGACCGTTGATACCTAGCCGTCCGTCGTTGGCACTGCCGCCGGTGTTGATGAAAGTTCCACCGCTCTGATACACAGCACCCTCGGCGTTGCCGCCGCCGGAACCAAGGTAGAGGCGCCCGGAGATGGAGGCGTTATCTTCAAGACAGATAATACCGCGGGAGGTATCGGCGGTTCCAACTGCGACCAGCGGACCGGAGCGCCGATAGCCGAGATCACTTGGCAGAAGCGACGCGCTGCCGCTCAGGCGCAGGGTGGCAAGAGCTGAGTTCAGCGGCTCAGCGCCGACGGTGACAGAGTATGTGTCGAGAGCGTGCGAACCAGTGGCAAAGCCGAGTTCGCCATTGTAGACCGTAACTGGGCCGAGAGCGGCGGTGCTTGATTCAATGGTCACTGTTTTCGGACCGAACTGCGCGAGACCGGCAATGGGCAGCAACCCGGAGAAGGCATAGTCGTCATACATACTCTCAAAGCCGAGGGTCGTGGAACGCGCCTTAAACACGCCGGCGTTGATCAGAGCATTGATCTCGCTGTTGCTCCATCCAAGCTGGCCCGCCGCGGCACCGTCAGGTCGAACGACAAAGGTACCGCTACCTGAGACCGAAACACGGGAGAAGTCAGCGGCAGGCACAGAGCTGGCAGCCAGGGCCAGCAGGGTACCGCCCGTGACTTCAGTGGCGCCAGCATAGGTGTTCTGAATGCCGGTCAGGTGGGTGAACCCTTCGGTTTTACGCAAGCCGCCAGCCCCGGAGAGGACACCGCTGAATGTATCATGGTAGCCGCCATCCAGGATGAGTGTGCCGTTAAGGGTGACAGGGCCACTGAGTATATTCTGATCGGCAGTGTTGTTGTTGCGGGCGGTCAGGTGGGCCTGGTTCTCAAAAACAAGAGACCACAGGAGCGGATTGGCAACTCGGTAAAGATCGAAAGAGGTTCCGCCGCCGACGGTGAGCGTGTTGGCAGCCGAGCCTTGGAGGTCGGTGGAGGCCTCAAGCCCGAAGACGCCGCCGGTGATGTCGATCGCCGCGCTCTGCGTCACCCCGGAGATGGCGGTCGAGGTGACAAAGAAAGCACTCGGCCCAGCCTTGGTGAGCCGGTGGCCACCAAGGTCAAGGGTGCCATTGCGAATGTCAAAGCGTCCTGCTACTGAAGAAGCGGCGGTATAGGGCAGCCCCGGCAGCGCGGCTGTGCCGCCAATGGTGGCAGGGCCAGCCAGCGCAAGGTTCCGGAAGGCGTTGTACTGGGGCGAGAGAGAGTCATTGCGCAGTGCTCCAAGGCCATCAGGGCCAGCACCGGAGAGGGTAATGGGCTCGGAAATCGTAAGGGCATTGAATTGAGCCGCGCCCAGTGCCAACGCGCCGCCCTGTTCAACAACCGTGCCAGCCGCCGCGCCGCCAAGCGCATCAGAGTGGGCAACAGCGAGAATGCCGTTGGAGATGATCGTAAGGCCGCTGTAGCCATTAGCTCCAAGGAAGAGGGTGCTGCCTGCACCACGCTTGATAACAGTGCTGCCGCCAACAATCGGCGCGGCGAACATCTGGGTAATTCCCGCGGCTGGCGCAAGGTCAAGGGTGCCACCGTTCAGAATGGTGGCACCGGTGTGCGAGACTTGGCCTGCCAGTGAGAGTACGCCTTGGCCCTCTTGGACAAGGGCAGTGGTGCGCCCATTATCAGCGATCGCAGCTGAGACAACAACCGGAGCAGTGCCGGAGGCAGAGATAGCCAGCGCCGCGCGCCCAGTGTCGAGTAATGCGGGAGCGGCTGCCAACTCTTCATTGGTCAGGCCGTAGAAACCGGGATATGGGTTGCTTGTAGTGGCAGCGCAATATGTTTTGAGAGTCAACACACTCGTGGCCGCGATATAACGGACAACCATGGCCGTGGGGTCGTTATGATTCATGTCAAAGGTCGTCGAAGCAACGGGCGCAGCCGAGACATCGGTCAAAAAATCAAAGCGCGCCCGACGCTCGATGGTGGTGGGCGGGTTATCCCATGCCCTTAGGTAGAGACAGAACTCATAGGCAGCCCCAGGTGTCAGGCCGGAGAGTTGGATGGTGTAGTTGTTCCCGCTGTAAACCATATCGTAGAGCAGCGCGCGCAGACCTGCTCCTGTGGCTGGCGGGATATTGTTGGTCCAGCTATGCTCATTGTTGAAAAGCGCTGTGGGAAAGCCGGACCAGCCGTAACCACCGACAGAGCCGGCGGCGGTGTTCACTTTAGTGAAGGTAACATGGTTGATGGATGCAAGCGCCTGGTTTCCGAAATCCAAGAGATGGGTGTAGCTCTTGGCAGGCGAGATGCCGGTGGAGGCATCATCCGAGAGAGGAACCAGGGTCACGGTGCCGAGCCCAGCCAGCGCCGCATTCGGATTAGCGCCGTTGGCGGTCAGGGTTCCACTCTGAAGCGTCAGGCCGCCGGCTCCGGGCACTTGGCGGATCATATCGGCGGCAAGGATACCGCCGCCAAAATCAATCAGGGCATCGGTTGCATGCTCCTGGGAGAGCAGAGCCAACGAGGTGAGGTTAGAGGCCAGGGTAACCGCGCCCGCGCTACCCTGAAGATCGATGATGGCAGCGCCGGTCGGATCATCCGGGACAATCGCCCCGGGGCCAAGGGTGGCAATGTGAGTGACCGAAGCGGGCGTATAGGGTGCCAAGCCGCTGGCAGCACTGTAGGTGGCGGGGCTCCCGTTGAGCGTGATCCAGGCAACCGGACCATCGGCGAGATCGCTGATAAAGATGCGGTTCGAACCACCGGCATCAGGCGCGGTGACCGATAGTGTCGAGTTATCTGTTGTCAGAGTTAGGGTAGGTATGGTGACAGTGGAGGTGCCGGAAACCGGCGCAGCGATGGCGAGACAGGCAGAGGTGTCTATGACAGTGGCAGGGAGAGCGAGGGAGAAGTTCGCTGTGGCCGCGGGGTTGAGGTTGAGGGTGGATCCGCTGGCCAGGGTGAGGGTATTGGCACCGAGGACACCACCTGCGGCAACGATGAGGGTGCCGCTGTTGACCACTGTTGCGCCGCTGTAGTTGTTGGCACCGGAGAGGGTGAGTGTGTTGTGGCCGGACTTAGTGAGCCCGCCGGAGCCTGAGCGTATACCGGTGAAAGCTAACGGACCATTGCCGTCGAAAACAACGGTGCCATTACCGGAGATGGAGCCGGTAAGGGTTAGCAAAGCAGAGCCGGCGTTTTCGATCACAGCACGATCTTTATCAATTGTAAAAGATTTATTGCTCGTCGACGGAGCGTTGCCGGTCACACGCAGACGGGCTGGGTTTGAACCGCTAAGCGGGTTGATGAAGTTAAAAGCACCCCCTGAGCCAAGCGGCTGTGCAACCCCGACACCTGCCAGATAGGCCACTTGAACGCAGTTGCCGCGGTCAATGGTGAATGGCCCTGGAATGTCGTTGTCAGATTTTGCAAGCACCAGCGTGCCATTCTCCCAACCAGCAACACAGGTGAGTCCGCCAGGCGCAGAAAGTTGAACGTTTATGGTCACAGTGCCGTTCTGAACAGCATAACGACCTGGCAGCAAAGGGTCTGACTGACGCAGGATCAGGCGCGTGCCGTCGCCGCCGTTGATCGCGCCGCCGCGATCGATCGCAAAGCCCCAGTCATTGCGGCAGAAGATGTTAGTCGTGTGTGGCGCAAGGTTGAGGTTAAGCGGGTAGTCATGGTTCCAGAGCGCACCGATGGTCAGGCGGTCGGTGCAGGTGATCGGCGCGTTGAGGCGGGTCTCAAGGCGGATCCAATTGGCATCGCTCTGCTCGTTGGCCGGCGGTCGCTGGAGCTTGTTAAACGTAACTGGCCCGACGCCTCGAATATAGAGGTTGCGGTTGGCATTCACCGAGAGTTGATCAATATAGAGAGTGTGTGAAGGCTCATAATTGTAGAGCTCCAGGTTGTTGTTCAAGAGCAGATTAGCGGCAATCCGCTGGTCATTGACAGCCTTGGCTGCAAGGGTGATACTGCCACCATTGAGGGTCAGGGTTTCACCTGGCGCGCCGATGATATAGGGCGCGGCATCCGCACTGAAGAGGATTCCCGCGCTGGTGACAGCACCTCCGAGCGTGACGGTGGTCTTCCCATTACCAGATCCCGAGAAGAGCGCGGTGTCCGCAGCAGAGGGAAGATCGGTGCTCCAGTTAGCAGTGGTCAGCCAGAGCGCATCCGCGCCGAGGCCTGTCCACGCACGTTCCTCACCCTGTGCAACGAGGAGTGCGGACAGGGTTAGGCCAATCAAAGCCGATAACCGAAGTGCTGAAAAAAGTGTCGGATATCCCCGCACCTTTGTTAGTACGCTAATGAACCTTGTTTTTTTATTCATTGCCATCTCCTGTTTTATACTGTTTTTTCGCAGCGCAGCTGCGCTGTCGGTTTGCCTGTACCTTCAAGTGCTTGAAGAAGTTCTCCATGCAATGCCGCTGGTAGAGCGGCTACTACACCGAACCACAATCCTTGCACTCCACAGTGCAGCGCATTTGTAGTAGTCGCTCTGCGAGCGACATCGGTGGACGATGCTGTGCGACGATGTTGGTGGACGATAAAAAACTTCGCTCTTGAAAATCGTCCACCAGCATCGTCGCCGCCATCGTCAACCGCAGGCTCGGTCGGCCGTCTGTAGCTCCGGTTTCCAACCGGACATGTCCGATTGGAAATCGGACCTACGTTGCTACCGCACAAAAAGCGTAACTTCTTTACTCGCGCACCTCTCCACTCCGCGCCCGGCGCGCATCTGGGCCCTTCCTGAAGGGCAAGACAAACATGCTGCTCCTTAAAAACATGTTGAATGAAAATGTTTTCTGCAAGCAAGATGCTTGCACTGCTCCATTATCACTTCTAGGATCACGTATCAACAACCCGCCCTGAAGCAGCCTTCCTCCTTCGCCAAGGCTACGGCGCGACAAGAAAGGCTGAACAACAAACCTTACTTAACCATGATAACCATGCCGGCAACATTTAAGCGCAGCTTCTTGGTGATGCCATTATAACTCAGAATATAACCAGACTGCAGCACACCATCAACATAGAGCTTCCAGCTCTTGAGGGCAGGGAGGTCCACCACTGAATCAATGGTCAGCGGTAGATCCCACGTGGCAGGAGAACCAGACGCGTTGACAATATAGATTGCGCCGTTTGGCTTGGGATTCAAGGTCGTGAGTGTGCCAGCGCTCTGCAGATCAACGCGCAGCGCACCGATCACCTCTGCACTGTTCTCAACCGCCAGGGTCGCGCCGGCTTTGACCTCAACCACTGCGCTGTCAGGAATCACATCGCCAGCAGCGCCGCCAGTCGCAGGCGCGGCCAAGGCGTAAGGCAGATTGTTGTTGAACCACGTAAAGAGAGTTGACGGTGTCGGGACGCGGGTACGCGCGTCAACCTCGCTCCATGCAATCCCGTCCATACTGCACTCCAGCGTCCATGTTATCGGATTACGGTCTGGGTGGTCATTGGCGGTGCAGAGGTTGTAACCCGTGATCGTTGGTGTGTCATCTGGCAGACGCATTACTACCGTGCGCCATGTGTTAGGGTCATTCGGGGACGGTTTATTGCCAGTCAAGCACAGCTTTGTGCCGGTATTGTTGTCAAAGAGCTTGTCAGCACCTTCATTGTTTCCAGTCGAATAATCAGCTGGTGTGGCAAATTGACCTGGCAGCAGCGAGCTCGGATTGGCGCCTTTGGTCAAATTGATATTCCGACGGACACCATCCGAACTGTACAGTGCCAGTTCAGAGAACTGTGTTGCACTGGCATCACCGTTGTTTTCTTTGATCGTATAGCGCAGCCAGGTGGCAGGCTCGCTGCCCAGCACTGTCAGCGTGCCCTGCTCAACTTTCAGATCACCGGTGAACGTGTTTGTGCTGGCCAGGCGCTGCTCACCCGTACCGTTTTTGACAACTGAACCGCTGCCTGCAATCGTGCCGATAAAGGCCGGGGCTATGCCAGCGGGTGAACTGATGGTTAAGTCAGCTGTATCGAGCAAGACTTTCCCCCCTCCGCTGAGACCGCCCAGAGATTCAGAGGCATGGTCAAGCTGCAAGGTCGCGCCCGCCGCGATTGTGATGAGCGCATTGTCGCTGATACGATCCGGCGAGTTGACCGACGAAACCGGGAAGCCGGCCGGTGAAACCCAGCTGCTGCGCGCGGAGGTGGCATTATAACCGCTCTGCACATCAAGATCAACCCACTGCGTCCCGTTATAGCTGCCCTGCAGCCGCCAAGCGGCTGGATCACGATCAGCATTATCATCGCCAGTTGCCCAGTTGTAACTCGTGATTTTCTGAACGCCGGCAAAGTTGATTCTGAGCCAGACACGTTCTTTGTCTGCCGCGCTACGGCTGGACTTCATCCGGAAATCGAGCCACTTGTTTTTTGTTCCAACAATACTGTCAACCGCTTTCTCAGGCATCTCCCCTGCCTGAAAGGCGCTCGTCTCCGGATTACCCCCGATACCGCCGGTGGAGTCATACTGGATACTGACGCGGTCAGGGGTGACGTTCACGGCACCGTTGAACAGCGCCAGCTCGCCAAACTGCATGGAATTGGCTGTCGCAGGGTTTTTCACACCCTCGACCTTGAAGCGGTAGCATGGAAAACCCTCGGCCACGGCCAGACGCACGACTCCGGCGGAGATCGTGGCATTGGTCAGGATCGCCTGCCCCGAAACAATCGAGAGCGTGCCGGTGCCCTGCTTGTCAATCAGGATGTTATCCCGCACATAAGAGGTCTCCCATGTGTCATCGGAGTTATCCGCCATCACACCCAGTCGGGAGGCACCCACCGCGCTGTTGGTGATAACACCCAAACCAGTTACGCGATTGATCACCTCGTGATAGCCATTCAGATCCAAAGCCGCGTCGGCTGCGAGCTGCAGGTCGCCCTTGCCCGCGCCGCCGGGGATCTGATCATGGTTGCCAAGCATTAAGGTGCCCTGCTCCACAACGGTGTCGCCCATGTAATCCACCTGTGAAGCGGAGAACTTCAGCGTCCCTGCCCCCAGTTTTTTAAAACCGCCCGGGCCGTGGAAGAGCAATTTAGACCCCTCCACCCCTGCACGAAGCGTCAAGGAGCGGCCAGCTGTGTCAAACGCAGCATACTCGCCGTCGCCTGCCACCACCCGCAGTTTTCCGTTTTTCTGCCCGGTTACAAGAAAGTTGTCGTTGTCAACGCGGGCGCGGATCATTCCGCCGTTAAAGGTAATGGTCGAGATTGGATCATCATTTTTGTTAAACTTGTTCACCTCTACCACCGCGCCCTTTTCAAGCGTCAGCCAACCCCGCTCAAAGGTTGCCGCAGTGCCGTCACCAGGCCACCACGGTGTGAAATTAAAATCATTACAACGCAGCAGCGCGTTGCTGACCGTAACACGTCCTTCGGGGCGGAAGCCTCTGACGGTTTGATCGCCGGGGTTGCCGGCCACCCGCAGGTCGCCGGCGATAACCAACTGCCCGCCGGTCACTGCCAACGTGCCTGTGCCGCCGTCGAAACCAACCCAGCCAGTGCCGTGCACGGTCATGGTTTCAGCGGCGAGGGCGACAGAACCGGCCTTACCATTTTTACCGCCGACATTGAGCGTGCCGACAGAGGCGGTCACCCCATCCGCGATAAACTGACCGTAGCCATTCACCCCCACATCGAGCGATGCGCCCGCATTGAACCGGCCAGAGGAGAGCGTCAGTGATGCTGGAGTGGCCGGCGACGTATCGGCAATTGCGAAGGCTCTATCCTGACGGTAGCCGCCATCAGTGATCAGGAGCTTGCCGCTGTCGGCGGAGGTGAAACTGCGACTCCCCAGAAAATTGATGGTGCCAGGGCCTTCAATCTGAAGGAACTTGCTCTCCAGGCCGGTGTTGGTCACATTGAGTGTGCCGCCTTGGCCGAGCATGCGGAAAGGGGCGCCGGCAACACCGGAGGCGGCGTTGATTGTCAGCGTGCCCTTCAAGGTGTCGGTTTCCACCAACGGCCCGCCGATCCGGTCATCATAAAAAACATGGTTTAACGCTGTCAGATCCAGGGTGTCGACCTCGCCGCCCACAGTGTACAGCAGCCGCTCTGCCGGATCGCCGAGCACGGTGATCTTGTCAAAATCAGACGGGCTGGACATAACAAAGTTGGCACCCGCGTGGACAGTCACGCTTTGGCTGGCGGCTAAGGGGCGCCCCAGATCAAGGGTTCCAGCCACGACTTCAATCGCGCCGGTAAAGGTGTTATCAGCCGCGCTGAGCCGGAACTTGAGCAGGCCCGCCCCGATTTTCTTGAGGCCGCCATTGCCCACCGGGCCCTCGCCGCTGAGCGTCAGATAGTTGTCGTAGGGTAATGCCAGGGGCCTGATAATGATATTCTTGCCATTGGTGTCGATCACCGCGTTCTTTCCGTCAGCGATCCGCATCGCGAGTTTGCCTGCGCCGGGAACGGCATTTGAGTTTGAGTCAGCAAAACGCAGTGTGCCGCCATTAAAGAGCAGGGTTGAATCAGTTGTGTCATTTTTCGTGATTTGCTTAGTCACAAAGAGCCCGCCCGGGTTTAAGGTCAGGGTGGCGACCTTGACAAAGGGCGGCGTCTGGGTCTGCGGGAACCAGGCCGCGAGGACGGCCTCCAAGCAGTTGACTGTCCCCTCGACAACCACATCGCCTTTCGAAAGTTGTTCGCGCTGGTCAGTTTGATTGCCGGCAATATAGAGAATACTGTTGGCCATCTGCAGCAGCGCACCTGAAGCGACAAAGAGCGAGCCTGTGCCGCCGCTGTAACCAACAAAGAGATGGCCCTCGCCCTGCTTGGTGATCGTGCCGCCATTCATAATGAGCGCACCCGACCCATTGCCGCCACTACCGATGATGGTGTGGTTCTCCACCGCTGTGCCTGCATTGCCGAGCAGCGTGACACTGCCGCCAGCTTCAAACGTGAGCGTTCCGTTATCGACAAAACGCACAATATTCGGCTCTGCCGAATCCACTGTGATGCTCTGCCCGGCGGCAATCACCGGCGAGCTGCCCTCGCTCCAGTTCTGCGCCGCGAGCGCATCGGATGTAAGACCAAGACCAAGGACGCATAAACCAAAAAGATTAGTTACTTTCACAGATATCTCCTATGCTGGCATTATTTTCAATTGTGAATTAAAAGTAGATTAACAGAAAAAGCACAGCAAATCAAACACTTTTTCTATCACTGCCGCTGATAAACTCCAGCATCCTGGTCAATCTCGCTATGCATCAAACTCCGAATCTCTGAAACATCCACCTCGCGCAGTGAGATATTATCGCGTGACGCGATATACGCCGCCACCCCCGCGGCTTCGCCCAGCTGCATCATAGTTCTTGAAAGGCGGCAGCTCGATGCCGCCAAAGCGCTGAAACTGGCAGCGCGACCGGCGATCATCAGATTTTTGCTCCGCAAGGGCAGCAGGCAGCGGTACGGAATACCATAAGGGGCATTCACTCCTCCGCTGGCGCCGATTCCATGTGTGTCCATCGGGTGATCCGCAATTGCAATTAGATCGCCATGAGCCTGACCGCTGATCACTGGACATAGGGGGTCAAAATGGTTGCACTTTAATTTTTGAAACCACAAGGAACACATAGCTCACAAAGATTACTGCATTGTTTATTAGGTAAAAATGTTGAGGTAAAAAATGGGGAAACCCTGGAAACGCCGAGCTCCGGCGCGGCTCTTTGTGCTCTTTGTACTGCTATCATTCATATTCTTGTTTTTTGCACGTTTTTTATCTCTCACAGAGACACAGAGTTTTTTGCCCGCGAAACGAAGCGTAGCGTAGTAGGGCATCATCGAAGATGAGGCAAGGAGCAAAGCGACTGGCAATCTCCGCGAAAGGATAAGGGTATTTCATCCCCACCACTTGTCCCGGCGTAGTTCCGCTTGCGGGACGAAGACGGATGCGCGGGGTCGCTAATCGCTTGAAATACCCTTATCACAAGATCACTTTTGACAACATGAATTGTATTTTTAGCACAATATTCGCGGAGATTCGCGGGCAAAAAATTGGTTGTGGCTATGCTGCGCTAGGCCCTTTGTGGTTAAAAATCAGCTACGCACCTCTTTCGTGCTTTTCGTGATTTTCGTGGTTAAAAAAAGGTACAGGAAAACAAACTAAGCTTTTAGTCTTCATTCATAGTGGGCACTAACCACGGCAACACGCGCGCGTAAAGTGCAAATATAAAACGAACTATTGTTCGGAAAATTAGTTCACCTGACACATCAACGCAGGAGCATGACAGATCACTGTTCACCCCCACTTGATATACGGCTTCCTTTGACAAAGTGAATGATCCCCCAAGCCTGAGTGTGCCCAATGTTGACTCTGACGCATGGGTTCGCAGATAACTGGTTGAAACCGAGCCTTGCGCTAGAGTTCCGGCACCTGTCAGGATTTTCGCCTCAAGAGAGCCACCACCCAAATCCACAACTGCGCTGGGAGCGACATCAAGCAGAGCCACAACACCGTTTATGGCAAGCTGACCCTGTTCAACAGTAAACCTACCTGAGGCGAGCGCAGCTCCGCTCAGATCCAAAGTGCCGCGCCCTTGTTTACAAAGATCACCGGAGCCGGAGAAAGAAGCAGCAGAAAAAACACTTTCGTTGCTTATTGCAAGCACTGATGATGAATTCAGTTCATCAACAAAGACCGGGCCCTCGCCAATCAGGTTCAACTGGGAGGGTATTACAGCAGAAATTTTCTTCGCCAGTTTACGACCTGATTCGGAGGCATAACCAGGCAGCACCTCCCCGAACCACTTCCAGCTAAGATAGGCCTCCAGATCGCGTCGCTCCTGATCGCTTACTCGTCGGTCATAGATCACGACCTCGGCCAGTTGGAGTCCTCCTGTACGCTCTTTTCTCAACAAAGGGACGCGCGAATAATCATATGCCTCGCCGCCAAATGCGCAGGCCAGAGCTGACCCTTGCAGGCGTTCGCTGAGCAGCACAAACTGGTTGTTCGGCAGTGGGGTCTGGGCGGGGTCGCAGGCAACACCATGCAGATATGTCAAGCCTTGCCGCACACTCAGATCACCAACCGTGGGGCTCCAGATCATACCGTTGCTGGCAACACGGGAAAAATTACCTTTAGCAAGCATCGGCAGGTATGAGCCAAGCGGCGTTGTGGCTGCACTTTTAACCTTCATCACCAAAAACAGAGAGCGTACATTGATATTGGTATCCCAGCATAGATGCTCCCCAGAACCTATAAGACCGAAATCAACAACCGGCAAACCATTAAGAGCATTTGTCACCAATATTGGAGGAGTGGCATTACGGGTGTTGCTAACCGCGAAAAGCTCGAGAGTTGGATCGACCATCCGACCATTCTTATCGCTCCACTTTGTCACCAATACATCCTTCCCTGAAACCGAGGTTATCATGGTTGAAAGGGCACTGGCATCAACATGAAAGGCTGCATTCGTGGCTGGCTCCGACGGGATTTCCCGCTGGTCACTAAGAGACAAATTGACATCTCCGAAAACGCGCACTTTAGAGTGAAAATCTCCGGCAGCTCCAATCTTAGCCACAGCACCGCCAGTGCCAGACTGCAGATTCAAAACAGATGCACCTTTTAACTCATCAATCGAAACTGTAAGAGCACCCATATACAAAGTTCCATCTACCAGCATATTTAAGAACTTGAAACTCTGTTCTGTTAAAAAAGATTTTGCTTTGACTATGATAGCGTGCGTACCGCTCAGCAGAGCCGGCTCGCTCAACACCACCCTTGAATCCTGAAGAATTGTTTTAATATATGTTCCAGTCGCGAGAGCACCATCGCCGCTTTCCAGCAACTGTCCCGCTGAAACCGACAAACTGAGCTCTCCTGAAACAGTTACATCGGCAATGGGCGACCCTGCTAAAGTCTGAAAGGCGAAGCTCTGATCAGATGCGCGGGAAACGCGTGGTCCAAAGCGCACGTGACCGGGAGCGCCAAACGTCAACCCATCCGGCTGAAGATGGTTCATAGCCGTAGAATTGGTTGAGGAGGCATCACGGTTGAAGTCCACACCGATTATTCCACCGCTGGCCGTTATAGGGCCAGACATCTGTGAAATACAATAGGGGTAAAACGCGCCATTCCTGAAGAATATCCTTGGAGTCATCAACTCCTCCGACCAGAAACAGGATATAAGCATGCAAAACCATCTGTGATGACGCAAACTCTGTTATAAATTTATCAGATACACCGCTATTCATAAGCAACAAACCACTCGGAACGGCACACATCCAACATGCCGCCTATTTATAATAGACACTTTGAACCGAAATCTAACGGTAAAAAAAGAACAATAATACCAACAGAGGCTACCAAGTGACAGGTTTTCAGGGAAGTTATTAGCAGAAAGATGAGTTGAGTTCCCACTTGCTCAGAGGGCTATTCGTAGACTTGCCATGCCTACTCTGAGCACTGCATACGCACGCTGTACATTGTTTCACCGATCTTACGGGCGGCTTCAACAAGTTCAGGGTAGGGCTGGTCGGTCACTGTTAAAAAACCGATCTGGTAGTTTTCGCCGTCGCCGCGCCCTGTCAGCGGCTGGTCCTTCCACTGAAACCAATGGGTGCCGACATAGCGGGGGTGCTTCAGACATGAGGTAACAAACGCCTGATAGGCTTGCGCCCTCTCCTGCTGACTCTTAACAGGCACAAGCCCAGTATGGAAAACACCGCGGTCAAGCGCCCCGAAGTGGAATTCGCCGTTGATCAGCGGCTTGTCCTCGCTGCCCTCCGGAATATCTTTTTTAACGGCGCGAGTGTAGTTGTTGAAGCTAACAACATCGCAGTAGCGCGAGGCCACGCGGTAGGAAGCCGGGGAACCCGCTGCAAACCGGCATCCCAAGTAGAGTTTGTCGGGCGCGCTCTCTTTGAGCACCTCTTTGATAATCTGAAAATATTGTGCGGCAACCAGCTCATGCAGTTTCAGGAGATCCGTTTTTCCCGTAGCACTCTCCGGAATCTCGTGACTCTCGAGAAAAGCCTCCCATGAGCTGTGCTTGGTCTGCCAGCTTTGATTAAGATTCTCAATGCTCTCGTAATTTTTCTCCAGCCACTGCCGCAGGGCGACTTTAGCTGGTTGGGTTGCAGGGGAGTTGAGGGCCGCTTCGGATAAAGCACTGTCGTTCCCTCCCCACGAAAGCTCATTGTCTACAAAATATCCGATACACCAGGGATCATTCACCGTATCTTTCTGCCTGCTGATACGCTGCTCAATCGATTCTCTGAAAGCCGGATAAAACGGATCAGGAAACTTGCCCCACCATCCACTGGAGCCCTTGATCGGAGGTGCCGCAGTTCCGAGACTCACTACATAGGGCGTGCGCTGCATTGTATAAACATCTTTGTCCGACCAGTTTGCGATTGTATTGAGCCCCCAGGCGTGAATGCGCTGATGCGCCATCTCCTTGTAGAGCTCTTTCCAGCCGGCACCATATTTACGCTGCATATTGGCTTTAGCGAAATTGAAGGTTCGGTGCCTACCTCTGTCCTTGTAAAAGCCATGCGGTGCCCAGCTGTTCCAGCCATACGCCTCCGCAAAAGGAGAGTCATCTTCAGGCAGCCACTCAAAGTACGGCTCGCGATAGGCTATCCCGGTATCTGATCCAAGGTTAACACAGTCAACACCGTGTGAGAAAAAGAGACACCCGTCAGGATCAACCAGCCACCACACCCCCCTTACTTTCTGCGTACGGAAGTGGCCTGTTGCCGCAAGCCGGGGCCCCTCAGCCCAACCACCCCATTTATTGAAGCCAGATGGCGCTTTGGCTGCTGCAAGATATTCAGCCTCCCGCTCCCGAGCCTCGCTAAGCTCTTTCTCCGAGTGAATTTTACCGGGCCAGTCATCGTGTTTGAACTGGCCAAACTTGTCGACAAATGGAATAAAAGAGTCGGCGCTGAAAACTTTCAACTCTTCAGTGGATTGCTCAGCCTCTATGCCAAGAACCGAGAGTGATGCCGGCTGGTCGGGATTGTCAAGAAAAACGTGTAACTCCGCGGTTTTACGGAGATCAAAGAGAGCTGTGTCAATTGCTTCGGGATAGCCATTCATGCCGACCAACTCCAACGGTTTATCGAGAGCCCATGGTCTTTTTAGAAGAGCCACAGAGAGAGTTCCGCACTCCCCGGGCTTCAACGAGATACTACCGCCGGGCGAGGAGCCTTTATCCGGTTGGTTTTTGACTGACAGGTTGATGTTCAAGCTGCGGGCGCAGCTGTTGGAGACAACCACGTTAAGTGTACGCTGAGCAGAGAGGTCAAAGCTCTTTGATTTGAAGTATACGGTGACTCCGGGCCAGCTGTAGCCAACTCCGGTTGTGACATGGATTTGTTCTCTGTCATCAATAATGCAGGAGCTTTTTGAATGAGCCCGCACAGCACAGAGCTCAGAGGGCCAGATCTTCATAGACCGGGGGGCCGCTGCAGACACAAGAGCCACTCCCGCTGTAATACAAAAAATTGATAATTTACGCATCATAACCTCAGTCCTAATCCATTCAGCGCAGCCGAATTATTTTTTTTGTGGATTCGCAAAACTTCACCATCGCCCACCTCAAACACACAGCTTACCGACTCCTCCTCGCAAGTGCAATCGTTTTGATGCCTAAATAAACTCTGATTGAATCCGCTTGGCTGTTGTTTAAGAGTGTGTTTTCGTGGTATCTTTATATTGCACCAACCGAAATCAGGCATTAGATCAAAAACAAGAGGGTTACTCCTTAAACCACGAAATACAAGGCGCGCATGTTATGAAAACCGAAATTATTAACAATCTGATACTTGATGTGGCTTTTAAAGTGAAATTTATCTACAATCCCAATGAAAGAATCTCGGTATGACATTATTTAAAAAGAAAAGCTATTGGATCACAGGCTGCGTTATTTGGTGTGTCACCGCATCCCTGACAGGGACGGTCAACGCCAACCCAACGGATAACCTGCCCCCTCTGCCAACGCAGGAAACAACCGAAATACTCTCCGCGGATGACTCCGCGGCCCTCTCAGACCCTTTGGAGCAGGCTGAGGATGAGACACTGCTCAGCGACGCAGGTGGCTCGCGCGCCTGGTGGAGCACCTCGGACAACGCTAACGGTGCGCGCCTGCGATCTCAGACGCAACTGCTTTTAGGTGTGGGAGTGGTAGCGGTTGGCGTGCTGTACGCCATGCCGGAAAGCGTCACAAACTGGGATAGAGATCAGCAGGTGCAAGATTTGCCTAATCGCTGGTGGAAAAATGTTTCACGCCGCCCGGTTTGGGACAAAGACGATTGGTTCATCAACTACGTTGGTCACACCTATTGCGGCGGGGTCTACTATCAGATGGCTCGTAAATCAGGTTACAACCAATGGGACTCATTTCTCTACACAACAGTGATGTCGACGTTTTTCTGGGAATACGGTATTGAGGCGTTTGCGGAGCGTCCCTCTGTTCAGGATTTGATAGTGACCCCGCTGGGAGGCTGGCTCTACGGCGAATTCGCCTACCGCTACGAGCAACGCATTGAGGAGAATGACAAGCGGGTGCTCGGATCAAGAACTCTCGGACATCTTTCGCTGTTCCTCCTGGATCCGATTGACCATATGGGACAAGGTGTGAACTGGCTCTTTGGCAGCGAATGGGTGCTGACCGGACGCGTCACCTTTCAGTCGCAGACGTATGCTGAAGAGAACGAATATGCTGTTGCGCAAAACAATGCTGTCACGCCAGGCTTTCGGATGGCGCTCAAGCGCCCGTTCTAGGGGTTAGTGAGTGGCAGAACCGTGGCGCTCCGTAAATTGTGGAATGCTCATCAATGGTTTTTACGATAGGCAATCGTACCATGCCTATGTGAAGATTCGCGCCAAGCTGTCGCTCAGTCCGCCCCTGCGGTTGCGGAGCAGCCACACCATCTCCTGCGCCTCGGCGCAGGTAGTAATCATCTCCCCCAGCTCTGATTTGACGGCCTTTTCATCCAGCCTTCCGTTGAGCATGGCCTGGCCCCGGAAACAGGCGGTTTGCAGCAGACGGATGATCTGCTGAATCTCCAGCACCACAATTATCCGCTCTGCACCCCCTGCTGCTGGCAGTGCCTCAACCCGAGTGCTTAAGCGCTCCAGCTCCTGCATCACCGCATCCAGGCTTCGGGCACTCACCCCGTCAGGAATCCGATAGTCGCTCTCCTTGAAAAGCAGGTGGAAGAGCACTGAGCTGTTGGCAGTCAGCGCCCCGGCCATTTGATAGAGCCCCCCCAGCTCCGCCAGAATCTCACCCAGCGCACCTCCCTGGTCGCCAACAAAATAACGCGACACCTGCGCCGCGACATCCATGTCGCGATTTGCGGGCAGCGACCACGCCAGCCCGGCCGCATACGCAAAACCGGCATAGGCTGTCGACAGCGGCTGCCAATGACCGGCATCGCCCCAGTCGGTGACAACCAAGCCCTCCGCGCCATATCTCAAACCATGCTCCGCAGCACTGAGGATGTTCCGCCGCATGTTCTCGTGTCGGCCCGCAATGCTGTTCCATGAAGAGGTCCCGGGGCAGAGATAGAATGTCAGACCCGAGTTTTGAAACAGCTGACAGCGTTCGGCAAATGGGTGATCAGCCTCATACCCCCACTCCAGTGCAACTGCCTCACGCGGCAGCTCAGCAACCAGCTCCGGATATTTAACAATAATGTCACCCCAAAATGCGGGTTGACACCCGTGTTTTCTGACAAGCTTAAAGATTTTCTTTAAAAACTCGAGATAAACCCGGCCTGCACCATGCTCCTTGACCTCGGCTGCGCAGCGCCCCAGGTGCAGACCAAAGACCTCATCGCAGCCAACGTTAAAGAGCTTGGCGGAAAAGTTCGGCAGCAACTGCCTGTAAAGGCCATCCAAAAATACCAGGCATTGCTCGTCCATTGGATTGAGCGCGGTTGGCAGCCGCTGAACCCCACCCCACGGCAGTGGTGCCCCCCCCTCCGGCAGAGCTGCCATGTGATTGTACTCCCGATGAACCAGCCAGCGCTCCATGTGGCCAAAAGAGTTCTGATTCGGAACCAGCTCGATAAACCTGTTTGCGCAGTACTGATCGAGCTGTCTGATCATCGCGGCATCCAACGGCGATGCCTTCCGCCAGACACGTTCATGGCCCTGGTAGGCAAAGGTGTGCTCCATGTAGAGTTGCAGGTGGTTGATTTTGACCGCTGACAGCTTATCAATCAGTTCCAGGAGCGTGCGCATGGCAGGCACCTTATCCCGCGATATATCCAGCATCACGCCGCGCACCGCGAAGTCGGGCGCATCGTCTATCACGCAGCCGGGAATCTCGCCCCCTGTTAAACTGACCAGCTGCAGGAGCGTCAATGCGCCGTAATACAGGCCGGCTTCGTCGGACGCAGAGATAACCGCCGCCTCTGAAGAGAGCTGAAGCCGATAGCCTTGCGGTTTGAAAGCGCCGGCGCGCAGTTCAAAAACAATCGAAGCGTCACCCCGCAAGGCAGGAGCGGCTGCGCGCTCCCAGAGACCATGTTTTTCTACTTCCAGAAAAAGCCGGCTGATCGTGATTGCGGCACGCTCGGCATCCGCGCACCAATAGCATCCGCCGGCCGTGAAATCAAAGAGCCCGGGCGCCAGCTCAACGCTCTGAACCGCGGGCAATAGATCACCGAAAGGAGGTGGCGGTTGCGCACGCCTGGTTTTTAACATCTGGCTTGTCTCCTGCAAGTTGCTTCGCCGTCCAGGCTACAAACTGTTTTTTGACATGGTGACCTGGTGACCTGGCGACCTGGTGGAATTGCTGACTGCCCTGAACTCCGATCCAAGCGACCGTCGAATTATCCATTCATTAAAGAGCTGCTTTAGTCAGCAAAGTATTCGTTCAAACCAGATTGATCGGGCTTCATTGATTTGGAGCCCTCCACCCAGTTTGCCGGACAGACCTCACCGTGCTTTTCAAAAAACTGCAATGCGTCAACCATCCGCAGGGCCTCGTCCACACTTCTTCCCAGTGGCAGATCATTGACCACCTGGTGACGCACAACACCCTGTTTATCGATCAGGAAAAGGCCGCGGTAAGCAATACCTGCGCCCTCCACCAGCACATCGTAGTCAGCGGAGATGCTCTTATTCAAATCAGATACCACCGGGTATGTGACACCTTGAATACCGCCGCATTTTTTATCAGTGGTCAGCCATGCAAAGTGGCTGAACTGGGAATCAACACTGACTGCAATCACCTCCACACCGCGCTTTTTAAAATCCCCCAGCCGTGCTTGAAACGCATGCAGCTCTGTTGGACAGACAAAAGTAAAGTCCAGCGGATAAAAAAACAAAACCACCTCACGCCCCAAGTAATCAGCTAAGCTGAAATTCTCCACTATCTCACAGCCATTAATAACCGCGGCGGCAGTGAAGCCCGGTGCCTTTTTTCCTACTAATACACTCATCTTAATCTCCTTTTTTTCTAATTAAAGAAACTAATTTAACCCCTCTCAGAGCAAAACGCAACTGTTAATTCATATCACAGCCTGAATTTGCAGCACGTCACACGCTCACAGTCAACTAATGATCAACGGATTTTTGCCTTCCTGCGAAATAAAAGCGCACACCAAAAGAACATGATTGCAAAAACGCGCCGATTCCGGCAAAGTACAACAATTATGTTTGACATCGAATTGTATCTTGAAACACGCAAAACTGAGGTTGAGACAGAACTCTTCAAATCTCTGCCAGCTATTGGAAGCTGCCCTGCAATACTCGGCGAGGCCATGGTGCACGCGGTTAAATCCGGGGGCAAACGCTTACGTCCGATCCTCTGCCTGGCAGCCGCTGAAGCGGCTGCAGGCAGGCACTCCGGGGCGATGTTTCCCGCCTGCGCGGTGGAACTACTGCACAGCTACACCCTGGTTCATGATGACCTGCCCTGCATGGATAACGATCTGCTGCGACGCGGCCTGCCGACTGTCCATGCTAAATACGGCGAGGCGATCGCCGTGCTGGCAGGCGACGCGCTGCTCACACTCGCTTTTGAAACCCTGGCGCGAACCCCCGTGGCAGGCAGCACAACCATGTCGCAACTGGTGGTTGAGCTGTGCCGCGCCTCCGGGGCCGCGGGCGTGATCGGCGGTCAGGTTGCGGATATCGAATTTGCCGGCAACCCCACACCAGAGGCTGTGCGCTATGTTTTTGAACACAAAACCGGGGCGCTCTTCCGTGTCGCAGCCCGCCTGGGCGCCATGGCCGCGAACGCATCACCCGAGAGCCTGCACCTGCTTACCGTTTACGCGGAGCATCTGGGCTTTGCCTTTCAGATCATTGACGATATACTGGATGCAAATCAAGCAAAGAGCGATGGCCAGCCCGAACTCTCCTGCCTAACAATCATGTCGCTCGCGGATGCGCGCGCCTGGGCCGCTGATCACACCCGCCGCGCAACCGAGGCGCTCCAAAATCTGCCTGGCGACACAGCGGCACTGAGGGCCCTGGTTGAGATGCTCTTAACCCGCATTGCCTGACAAATAAAGGTCGCCTGACAACATGTTTTTAATGATCTGGTCAGCCGCATAGCGACTGACCTCCTTCCGCGCTTACTCCCTTGACAAGACGCGGAAGGAGGAGGTCGTTCGCTATGCGGTGGATAACAATGATTTTGAAGATTATCCGTCAGTATGCACCGATTTGCAGATGCGCAAGTTCCGCCAACCCTACACGTTTCCACTTTGACGAAACCAAGACCAAGTGATAAAGTTACAGGCAAACAACAGTTTACACCCACCAAGAAAGCAGGTTTAATGAAAGCAAAAAATATTCTGATCACAGGTGCCTCAGGCTTACTAGGACGTCGGATACTGAAATCGTTCAACGAAGTTAAAGCTTGGAAGGTCACGGGAACCGCGCACACCCGTCCTGCGCCAGAGCTGACGCAGGTGGATCTGGCAGATCTGGAGCATCTAACGGATTTCCTGGACAAAGCCCGGCCGGAGATCATTATCCACTCGGCCGCGGAACGCCGTCCGGATGTGAGCCAGCGCGATCCTGAGGGCACGCAGCGGCTCAATGTTGGAACAACCGCCGAAATCGCAGCCTGGGCGGCAGAGCATGACGCCTTTCTGGTCTACATCTCCACTGATTATGTTTTCGACGGAACAACTCCGCCTTATCACGTCGACTCGCTCCCCAACCCTCTCAACAGCTATGGCGAGAGCAAACGCGCGGGAGAGGTCGCCGTACTCTCAGCCTGCGAAGAGTACGCCATCCTGCGGGTTCCGATTCTGTACGGGTTGGCTGAGTCACTGGGGGAATCCGCTGTCACGGCAATTGCTCAAAGCCTTCTGGACGCGGCTGGGAGCACGGCAGTCACCGTGGAAAACTGGGCGGTGCGCCACCCCACCCTGACCGATGATGTCGCCGATGTTCTCAGGCAGATGGTTCTTTACAGGGAGGAACATCCGACCTTCAAAGGGATTTTCCACTGGAGCGGCAAGGAGGCCATGACCAAGTATGAGATGGCCCTGATTTTCGCGGAGCACCTGAATTTTGAGAAGAGCCGTATCCTGCCCGACAACCGCCCGCCAGCGGGCGCGCCGCGCCCTAAGAACAGCCAGCTTGACACATCGTCCCTAACCTCCATCGGCATTGCGAAACACACCTTGTTCCGCGAAGCTTTGCCGCGGATACTGCAAGGCGAAGAGGCAGAAAAAATTTAACAGGAAAAAGCGGGGATCACCTGTTATTACACCCAGGTTCTTCAGCCCCAAGGCTCCCGATACTCCCGACGCAGCATCTGGTTGGCTTGTTCGTCGTCGGGGAACACCTCTTGTTCCGGGTTCCACACGAGCTTGGCCTTGCGTTGAATCGCAATATGGGCGATCTGTCCCATAGAGCAGGTGCGGTGGCCGACCTCCGCGTCAGCCATTGATTCCTGCGGCGCGTTATTCCGAATACAGTGGATAAAATCACCCTTATCCGAACGATTGGGAAAACGGATCTCACTCCCCTTAAACTTGGCTTTGAGAATGTTAGCGTCGCTGGCCTGGAGCCCCCCTTTGCGGTGCCAGTTAGACTGAATCCACCCCTCCTCGCCCTCTACCCTGAGATAGGCACCCTCGCTGTCGATCTTGTAATCCATGATGACCCCATCAGCATACTGGTACTGAACCTTGAAATCCACCAGCACATTCCAGAGACCGCTGCCAGGATCAGGGTAGCTGCCGGAGCCTTCAACAGACACCGGCCCGGTGCGCTGACTGTTGTTCACCTTCTGTGCCACGTCGATCACATGCGTGCCCCAGTTGGTGATCATCCCCTCACAGGTATCCCGGCAGCGCATCCAGCCAGGGCGCCCGTAAGATTGCACTGGATGAACCGCATCCAGCATGTAGGGTTTTTGCTTGATAGGCCCCATCCACATCTCATAATCCAGCCCCTCCGGGACCGGCACCGGAGTGGCGCTGCCGCCTGCCGCGTCGCCGCGCGGCACCCCCACCTCAAATCTTTTGATCCCTCCGATATAGCCGTTGCGCACCAGCTCAACGGTTTTGTGCATATAGGCATCGGATTGACACTCGCTGTCAGTCCTGAACACAACCCCCTGCTGTTTAACTGCATCGGCCAGCATACGCCCCTCGGCCACCGAGAGCGTCAGCGGCTTTTCACAGCTGACATGCTTGCCGCTGCGCACCGCTGCCAGTGATATCGGCACATGCCAATGGTCGGGGGTCGAGTTCATAATCGCGTCCACATCACTCCGCCCGATCACCTCGCGCCAGTCGGGCATGGCATGGCAGCCGGAGTCACCGTATTTTTGATCAACCAGTGCCTTGGCAGCTCGCAGCCGCCACTGATCCACATCGCAGACCGCAACCACCTGCACCCCATCCATATTAACCAATGTCTTGAGATTGACGAGTGTCCCCTGCCGCCCCACCCCGATCATGCCAATCGTCACGCGCTTAGAGGGCGCGTTTTGACCAAACACCGATGACGGCACAATCGTTGGGAAGGCGGTGATCAGCGCGCTCGCGCCTGCCCCTTGAAGTAGCTGACGCCGTGTGGTTTTTATTTTCGTTCTCTGTTTCATTTCAGCTCCTAATCTCTGATTGTACGAGTTGACGGTTTTGGAAGGCCGAAATTCTCGGCAGACAGAAAGTTGAAATCATCAAGCTCTTTGCGTCGCCCCCGAATCTGAAAATAATCCTCGGCATATAGATTAAAGGCGCACAGATTGGCGGGTGTGACCTCTGAAGGATTGAGTTGTGTGATCACGCCCGCTGCCTGTAGGGCCGCGGCCGCCAGCTCGGAGCAGAAAAATTTGCTGAAATCACGCTGGCTATAGGTTGAGAGGTTAAAAAACGGGTTGTCATCAATAACATCAAGAACCGCGCAGATAGCCTGCGGGATATCGTATTGCTTGCCCTCTGCAAGCTTCAGAAATTGAGTGAATTTTTCCAGATCAAAACGGGAGCGTGAGCTCTCGCTCAAGGGCAGCCACCACATCAGACCATCGTAGCTCTCAACCAGTTTGGCCAATTGGCGGCACTGCACCCCGCCGCCCTCACCGCCACCCTTGCGGTTCTGTTTCAAACCAACCGACTCCATTACATCCACGCTTTTTCCTGTCCGGCAAACAACCCCTACATGCGAGATAATCGAACGGGTGACCAGCCGGATCAAACGCTCAAAGCGCTTCCTGCCCGAGAATACAATCATGTCCCCCGGTTTGATCCGCTCCTTGATCGCGTCATAGTCCACCTGCTGCATTGCCTTTTTCCCCCTCCAACGATTTTATTTCCAGTCGCTTAGACGGCTAGTGAAAAAACTTAACTGATCTTTCCGCAAAGTTGCCTATCAAGCATTATTGTGGCTTGTTCTGCAATCATCCACCGCACAGCGGCGGATATACTTCGCAATCATCCACCGCACAGCGGCGGATATACTTCGCAGTCATCCACCGCATAGCGGCGGATATACTTTGCAATCATCCACCGCATAGCGGCGGATATACTTCGCAGTCATCCACCGCATAGCGGCGGATATACTGTGTTGCCTTCAGTATGTCCGCCGCTATGCGGTGGACAAAACTGCATCCCACTTTTCACATGCCGCTCGTAAAGCGGCATTGACCGACGATGCTGTGCGACGATGTTGGTAGACGATTGGGATCATCGTGAAATCGTCCACCAACATCGTCGCCGTTATCGTAAACCGATCTCTGAAATCAAAAACCAAAAATCCAAAATCCGCTTGAAGGCGCGGACGACCTCAGTAGCTCCGGTTTCCAACCGGACATGTCCGATTGGAAATCGGAGCTACGTTGCTCCCGAACCAAAGGCGCACTTCTCAACAACCCTCTTTGGAGCAGCCTAAAGGCTGAACAACAAACCTTACGCGACAGCTGTTTCAACCTGCGGGCATGAGCTTATGCTCTGGCTCCCCGCGCCAAATCCGGTAGCGCACCTCCACCCCCTCGGGGGCGTAAACCACAATCGGCAGCCGGCTGTTGTAGCGCAGCAGACCCAGCAAATGGTTGACCTGAACAAAACGATCCACCTTGGGCTCATCCGGGTCAACCGCCATCAGCGTGCCGCCCATGGGACCCAGCTTTTCGACCTTGTAATAATTAAAGCCCCAGCCCTCAACTGTCTCCTGTGCCACACTCCCAATGAAGAAGTAGCTGTTGCCCTTGTCCAGCTGGACGGTCTTGCCAACGATCAGCTCAACCTGAAAGAGGCTCTCATTAGCCTGCCGCTCCATTTTCAGAACATGACGCACCATCCCCGCCTCGGCGGGCGGAAAGGCCTTCATATTGTTATCACCTGCCTGAACGACCGTTGCTGCCAACACAGCGCAAATAACAGCTATTAACTGAATTGTTTTCATTTGATCTCCTTGTAGTCGCTTAGGCGACTAGAAAAAAATAATTAATTGTTCTTTCTAAAAAGTTGTTTATCGTCGCCTTATTGCGGCTTGTTTCGCAGTCATCCACCGCATAGCGGCGGATATACTTCGCAACCATCCACCGCATAGCGGCGGATATACTTCGCAAACATCCACCGCATAGCGGCGGATATACTTCGCAAACATCCACCGCATAGCGGCGGATATACTGTGTTGCTTTCAGTATGTCCGCCGCTATGCGGTGGACGCCCATTTTTCACCTCTAAGATTTTTCACCTCAAAAAAACGCAACGCGTTCATTCCACTCCGACAAAGTTAACGACAAAGTTTGCGCTTGCGCTGCAAGGTCGTTCGGGCGGCGCGGTGGAGGCCGTGCCCTGCCGCTGCGTCCGACGATGCTATCCGACGATGCTGTGCGACAATGTTGGCCGACGGTTGGGAACATACTTACCGTCAATCCCATACCTCTCATCGCCCATTCTTCCCATCCCGCTTTCCACTTGAAGGCGCGGCCTCATCACTTGCGCACTCGCGCACTTTAACACGCCGCGCCGAGCGCGGAGCCAGTATCCAATGCGACCTGGTGTGTAAAAGAATAGCGTCTTATATTCAATCTGTACAGCCAGATCGGTAAAAATCACAGCAATTCCAATTATGGCCGAAAGCACGCTAAAGCGTGAACTACATACCCCCGGAAACCGCATGTAGTTCACGCTTTAGCGTGCTGCCTGAACAGAGACGCGGCCATAGCTAGAATTGCTGGTGAAAATCAACCGCTATCTTTACAGCCCTGCGGTAATACGTTATCATCTCACACATTCTTAATCGGAGGGTCTCATCATGAAAACAAGCGCATGGCTTGCAGCCATCATAGTCGTCATTGCGGCAACCAGTGGAAATGCCGCGTCTGTAAAAAAAATCTATGTTTCACCAAACGGCAGTGATACCGCCTCAGGCTCGTGGTGGCGACCTTTCGCCAGCTTTGAGCGGGCGCAGAGTGCTGTTCAAGCCATTAAGGAAAATATCCCGGCAAAGGAAATTGAGCGCATAGAGGTGCTCTTTAAAGGCGGTGACTACACCCTGAAGCAACCGATCGTGATCCAGCCGCAGCATGGCGGCACCGCCGCGTATCCGGTGATCTACAAGGCGCGCGGCAGCACCCCGCCACTCTTCTCCGGCGGCAGCCGCATCACGGGCTGGCGTGTTGACAGCGATGGTGTCTGGCGCGTCACACTCCCTGAGGTTAAAGCAGGCCAATGGGATTTCGCACAGCTTTTTGTAAACAACACGCGGCGTTTCCGTCCGCGCCTGCCCAAAAAGGGTTACTTCACAACCGTTGATGACTTTGAAAAAAACGACAAGGGAATCAATGGCTTCATCTACCAAAACGACGACCTCAATCCCGGCTGGTACAATCTTCCCGAGATTGAGTTCCATGTGCTGCATATCTGGTCAGCCTCGCGTATGAGAGCCGCATCAATTGATTCAAACCAAAAAGTGCTGCGCTTTCCAAAGACCCGTCCACACAATAGCTACTGGTCGAGCTACAAAGGTCGACGCTACTGGGCTGAGAATGTCAAAGAGGCCTTTGGCACCCCAGGCGAGTGGTATTTGGATAAACAGAGTGGCGAACTGGCCTATATGCCGATGCCTGGCGAAACGCCGGAGAACACCACGGTGGAGGCTCCGGTACTCTCACAGCTGCTGATCTTTCAGGGCTTTGAAAATCAGCCGTTAATGAGCACAACCCTTGAGGGGCTGCACTTCAAGCAGTCGCAGTGGGTCACCCCGCCTGAGGGCAACTTTACGCCGCAGGGTGAGATGAACATCCCCGCTGCGGTCGAGTTTGTCAGCGCACGCAACATCACCTTGCAGCGCTGCGCTTTCACCCAGCTCGGCGGCTACACCCTGGCATTCGGGCCAGGGTCGCACTCCAACACCGTGGAGCAGTGCCTGATGACCGACCTCGGGGCCGGCGGTGCCAAGATCGGCCCCCCTTATGTTGGATATAAAATGGCTGAGGCACTTAAAAACGTGCTCACCTCTGAGGCCCCGGATGGACTGAGCAAGACCACCTCAGCCATCACTATCTCCAACTGCCGCATCACGGGTGGCGGACGCATCCATCCAGCGGCGCACGGTGTCTGGATCGGACACTCCTCCTATAACAAAATCTCTCACAACGAGATCAGCGACCTCTACTACACCGCAGTCGCCATCGGCTGGGTCTGGGGCTATGCCGAGCCATCCCGCTCCCACCACAATGAGATTGCCTTCAACCACATGCACCACATTGGACAGGGCGTGCTCTCTGACATGGGCGGTGTCTACACCCTGGGGCTCTCACCAGGAACCACAGTGCACGACAACCTGATCCATGATGTGCATGCGCATGACTACGGTGGCTGGGGGCTCTACACAGATGAGGGTTCAACCGGTATCCACATGTATAACAACCTGATCTACCGCGTTAAAACCGGTGGCTTTCACCAACACTACGGACGCGAAAATATCATTGAAAACAATATCTTTGCTGATTCGCTTTTGCAGCAGTTGCAACGTTCGCGGGATGAGGAGCACATCTCTTTCTTCTTCCGCCATAATATCGTCTACTGGGACAATGACAGCCCCCTGCTGGGCGGTAACTGGAAGGGCGGAATCCGTGGTATGAAAGAGAACAAAGCTATGCAGCACTACGAACTGGGGCCAAACCTCTACTGGCACACCTCAGGCAAACAGGATATCTTCCCCGACAAAAAGACGCTGGCGCAGTGGCAGACAGAGACAGGACAGGATCAAGGCTCGCTGGTGGCTGATCCGCTCTTTATCAACCCCGAGAGCGGCAATTACCGCCTCCAACCCGAATCACCCGCCTCTCAGATTGGTTTCAAGCCCTTTGATGTTTACACCACCACCGGCCCGGCCCAGCCAAAACAGCTGCCGCAACTCAAATGCGCTGAGATTCCAACCATGTACGAGATTGAGACACGCTAGCAGCGTGTTGCAGTTTACAGTCCACAGTCTACAGCCTACAGTTTACAGGCAACGCGGGAGGGGCTTCCACGTTGAGTGAAATCAGTGCCTGTCCCTAAAGTGAAATCAGTGCCTGTCCCTAAGAAATACTGAAACTATGACTAACTGATCGAGTTATAGGCGAGCATTGCATTAGCAAACATACTAAAGATAACTTCTAAATAGCCGGCCAGATAACAACGAGCACGCTGAAGCGTGAACAACAAACGGCTGCTACATACAGTTTGTTGTCCAGCCTTTCTTGTCGCGCCGTAGCCTTGGCGAAGGAGGAAGGCTGCTCCAAAGCGGGTTTTTATGACATTACCGTAAAAGTAATAATGGAGTAGTGAAAGCATCTTGCTTGCAAAAAACATTTTCATTCAAGCTGGAAGCTTGAGGTACTTCATCTCTCTGCGAATAGATTTGCCTTTGGCAAAGTGCTGAGGGAGGAGGTCAGTCGCTATGCGGCTGACCCGATCATTAAAAACATGTTGTCAGGGGCCAATCCTGATCCCAATCAGTTGTTCGTGCCCATGTCGAAGATGATTCGCACCTCACCCGTCTTCTCCAGCAACACGGAGAGCGGGTGCCACCCACTCTTGCGACCCAGATCTCGGTCGCGTCCAGTGGGGTAGACCAGATGGAACTGCCCCTGCTCATTGTAACCGTCGATTAACACCATCATCAGCGCGTGCTCGGTTGGCGTCATGGGTTGGATCGACTCCTGCACCACCACAACCGGCTGGCTCTCAGCCAGCTGAGCCTTGATCCGCTGCTCCAGGTTCGGGATGCTCGCCTCGTCGAAGATCTCGATGCTGCTCCTCTCAGGCGGCTTGGGCCGGAGCCCGAAGGTCTTTTTCATGTGCCGGTCGAAATCCTTTGGAAACGTTTTATCATTCAGCTTCGCCTTCCGCATCAGTTGATAGGCAACCCCCAGGGCGCGGTAAAACTCGACCATGCGGAAATCCGGGCGCGTCAACGATGGATGGGTGTGAATACGGGTGTAATCAAACTCCGGTCTCCTGACATCAGAGTCCATGGGAGTGCGGTAATAGGTCATCAGTTTGAGCAACCCGGTCATATTGCATGCTCCGACCAGATGCTTCCCGTTCATATGGCTTTGATGCGAGCGGTCAATAGTCCAGTTCGAGGAAAAACGGTCGTCAAGCAGCGGCGGCACTCCATCGGGCAGGGGCTTGAGCGGGGGCGTTTTGACAGTGACCTCCTCCGTGCTGTAATTAACACCGCGGGCATTACGGATATAGGCGCGAAAATAGTAGGTGGTGGCTGGACGAAGGCCGAGAATGCGACCTGCGTAGCGGTCACGGTGATAAAGCGGAAAAACCTTGCCCGGTTTGTAGGTCGGCCGCTGCATTGTATCCCAGCAGAACCCATACTCCGTGTTCAAGGGCTCACCGCGAAAAGTGACCGTGGCCTTGGCAAGGGCGCTGTTGGGCAAGAGTTCAGTCACCTCATCTAGGTTAATCTTCGGCAGCAGCGAGTTTTGGTATGCGATCCCGGTCACGGGCGGCGTGGTGCGGCGCAGAGTGAAGGTCAATGTGCCCTCTGTGTGCTCGCGAATGTCTTCCAATGCAATACCAGAGTCCAACAGGTTTGGCAGGATGGCGGGCGGGTCGCTTTGCATGTTAAAAACTGGGCGGCTGTTGCGGTCGCCAAAGAGGGCGTTGTTTAAATCTCCGCCACCATGCAGCCAGTGGTCGCCAACGCGGTAGACGTAGCAGAGGTCAGGTGAGCCCATAAACGGGCCGGGCAGGGTCACGTTGATCACCTGGATCAGGAGGCCGCTGACATTTGAATTCCCGAGAGGGTCACTCTCACCCTTGACATACTCCAGGCAAAACAGGTAGTGGGGATGCGCAGAGGGGATAAACATGCCCAGCGTCTTATCGTTGGCTGGGTTGGTCTTGCGAGGATCGAGAGTGTAGGTGCCATCCTTGGTTACCATGGGATAGGCGTTGGACGGCAGGAAAGCTTGATAGATCACACGGCAATACCCTGGGCCGGTCGGCCCATAGGCCCAGCTCAGGCAGGGGTTGCCAGGCACGCCATCGTGAGGCTCAGTGGCATGATAAAAATCAGGGGCGCCCACCACATGTCCCAGCTCATGGCAGAGCGTTCCGCCATCGCCATTGTTATGAATCTGAACCGAGCTGTTCGGCCACAGCGCGTCGCTCCACTGGATCTCCGGTTTATAGAGCTCCCAGGCCTCGCGCGTCCGGTCATAGGAGATCATCATCCCCTCTGGATAGCGTGGCCTGATCAATGGCTTGAACTCATCGCGCGGCACAACTCCGCATTCGTAAACATAGGCCACGACATGGGGCTTGCCATCGCTCTTCAGCGGCAGATCCTTGGAGCGCTTATGAAGTTTAAAGGCGTGGGCGCTGGCAGCCTGCTTGAGCTTAGCGGCGCGCTCACTACCAACCTCTGGATTCGGATAACCCAAAGGATTTTTCCATCCATCGTGGCGGCAGTAGTAGCCAAGCGGCTCAGGTGCCACAAAAACGCAATCAGGAAAAGAATCCGCCCCTACCACCAGCAGCTCTGGCCAGGTAATGCCCTGTGAATACTCCTTGTAGTATTGATCAATGGTCATTGAGCCAAAGCGATTCAAACGCTGCAGCACATCTTTAAGGTCGAAATTCCTTGTGTCTGGAAAGCGCACCAATACCAGCCCCACGGAAAAAGCATCCTTATAGACCGGATTTCTGCGCAGGGGCGCGAAATCCTTGGCCTGGATTCTGAGAGCCTCAGAGACAATCTCATAAGAGCCGGGATCGTTTTGATCGACCCCCAAACGCCGACTCTGCGCCAAGAGATCTTGGCACCCCAACAGCACAATCAGCGCAAACAACAGATAACTTTTGATTCGTAACATAAAAATTCCTCGTATTTATTGGCTATTATCTCAGCTTCTGTCGCAAAAAACAAGAAAAACACATGAAAAATAGATGTGAAACCCATTGAATATTTTGTTATGATCACGTTATCTTATTTAAGGGTTGTTATGTTGATGAATCGGAATAGTTTTATTTTGGCCTCTCTGCTGGGGGTGTTGGCAGGTATTGGAGGTTTTACATTCAAATACGCCGAAGGTTTATCCTATTTGAGCACTGACCCTAAAGCCTGCGTCAACTGCCACATCATGACCCCGCAATACGACTCCTGGCAGAAGTCGAGTCACCACAATGTGGCGACCTGTGTTGACTGCCATCTGCCTCACACCTTTATTCTCAAATATATCGCCAAGGCTGAAAACGGCTATCACCACTCGCTGGCCTTCACAACACAGAATTTTCAAGAGCCCATTATGATCAAACGCAAGAACAGCGGAATTCTCCAGCGGAATTGCGTTGAATGCCACCAGGATCTGGTGTTTGAAATGATGAGACCGAGTATCAAAAACCCGGACGCGGTGAGTTGCGTTCACTGTCATGCCGTTGTCGGCCACGGCGAGCTGCCGACCGGAATTGGCCCGGCAGATCGCGGAGAGGTCCAAGAGAGGAAAAAATATGAACAACTCAAATAAAAAATTCGTCAGTGCCGGCTTATTCATCGGCACCACCTTTTTTGTAGCCATCGCCGCCATCGGGGTGACAGCTCTGTTACTCAATATCGCGGAGCGCAAAAGCGAGGCGCGCAACCCCTATGTGCGCTTAGTCGAGGTGGGCGAAGATGACACCGATCCGGCCCGCTGGGCGCAAAACTGGCCACGCCAGTACGACTCATATAAACGCACCGCCATATCCACCCGCACCCGCTTTGGCGGCCATGGCGGCAGCGAAGCCATGCCCGAGGAGAAAATTGAACGCGACCCCTGGCTCAAACGCATGTTTCTCGGCTATGCTTTCTCCATCGACTACCGCGATCGACGTGGCCACGCCTACATGCTCGAAGATCAGGAGGCCACTAAGCGTCTGACCAAGCCGCAATCAGGCTCCTGTCTGCACTGCCATGCTTCCATTATGCCGGTCTATCGCAAACTCGGAAACGGCGACGCGCTGGCCGGCATGAATCTGACCCACAATATGCCCTACCAGGAGCTGAACAAGATGGTGCGCGACATGGGCCACTACCACCCGGTCTCCTGCGTTGACTGCCACGACCCCAAAACCATGAGTTTACGGGTCACCCGCCCCGCCTTTATCGTCGGCATCCAAAAGCTGGCGGCTTCGGATGCCGAGGTTCCAGCCATTCCCTCGATCGCACGCTGGCGCACCGGCGACCGTAAGGAGCCCTACAACCCGAACAACGATGCCAGCCGCACTGAGATGCGCTCCTTTGCCTGCGGCCAGTGCCACGTGGAGTACTACTGCGGCGATGCCATGCCCCTCACCTTCCCATGGGGCAACGGACTGCGCATGGATGACCTCGAAAAATATTGGAACCAGACCAAACTGCCGAATGGCAAACGGTTTTTCGATTACACGCACGCAGAGTCAGGCGCTGAGATCCTGAAAGCCCAGCATCCTGAGTTTGAACTCTGGAGCCAGGGCATCCACGCGCGCAACGGCGTTGCCTGCGCTGACTGCCACATGCCCTACATGCGCGAAGGCGCGTCCAAGGTCTCTGATCACTGGGTGCGCAGCCCGCTGCTCAACGTCAACCGCGCCTGCCAGACCTGCCACCGCGCCTCTGAAACCGAGATTCTGGCTCGGGTTGACTCGATTCAGGAGAGAAACTTCAACCTCCTGCAACGCGCCGGCGCGGCTTTGATGGACCTACTGGACAAGGTCGCAGCTGCCAAACAGGGTGGTGCCACCCCCGAACAACTGACCCCCGCGCTCGAACTGCAGCGCAAGGCGCAGTGGCGGCTGGACTACATTGCAGCTGAAAACTCCATGGGCTTCCACGCCGCGCAAGAGGCAGCCCGTATCCTGGCCGAGTCGATCGACTATGCGCGTCAAGGCGAGGTCGAGGCGCTGAAGCTGAAACGCTAGCGTTTCAGCTTGCAGGGTACAGGGTATGGGGTATAGGGTATACGGTCTAGGGCATAGGGGTATGCTAGTTACAGGAGAACTTTGTCGTAAACCCAATCAATCAGCGTTGTTCAGGGATGGCCGCAAGAGACGAGGATTGGGATTAAGATTAAGACAAGGATGTGCTCCATCCTAATCACAATCCTAATCGTAATCCTAATCAAACAACGGTGGTTCTTGGTGATGTCATTTAGCTATAAATTACTATAAAAGGTCGAAGTTACAGGCAAGCAATACAAAACACTCTGAACCCTAAACACCCACTATGACCACACAAAATTTCACGCAAGAGACCCTCAAAACCGCTGTTTCCATCCTTCACGCGGGCGGAGTGGTAATCATACCCACCGACACGGTGTACGGCATTGCTGCCCATCCGGACAAGAGTGCCGCGGTCAACCGCATCTGCACTATTAAAGGGCGCGCAGACGGCAAACCGATTGCGCTGTTGGCTGCGGACAAGCATTCGGCCATAACATTCGGCGCTGAGGTCTCCCCGCTGGCGCAAATGTTGATGGACGCTTTCTGGCCCGGAGCGCTGACCTTAGTGCTGCCCTACGGCGCGGCCTTTGAGGGCTTCAGAGTCCCCGACCACCCGCAAACGTGCAATCTAATCAGAGCCTGCGGCGGCACCCTCAGGGTTACCAGTGCCAACCTGAGCGGTGCCATGCCAGCCAAAAGCGCGGCCGAGGCGCTGAAGGAGGTTGGGCTTGAAGCTGACCTCATCATTGATGACGGCCCCTCGCCTGGCGGCGTTGCCAGCACAGTGGTCAAGGTCGACAGAAACAACACCCTGACCATTCTGCGCAAAGGCGCAATCTCAGCTGCGCAAATTCACGCGGTTGAAACGAAGCTAACTTCTCAATAGCCGACCAGTGAACAACAAATAGCTGCTGCGTAAGGCTTGTTGTCCAGCCTTTCCGTGTCCGGCGTAGCTGCGAAGCGCGAAGACGGAAGGCTGCTCCAGGGCGGATTATTGAGACGTTACTGTAAAAGTGATCATGGAGTAGTGCAAGCATCCTGCTTGCAGAAAACATTTTCATTCAAGCTGGTAGCTTAAGGTCGTTCGCTATGCGGGCGACCGCGAGCGGCACGCGAATGATCAGCCACGCAGCGTGGTCAGCCGCATAGCGACTGACTTCCTTGCTCCGCGCCTAGCAGGTGCGCGCCAGCCGATCCACTGGCAGTCCGAAACTGCAGGGCGTGGGCCGTGACTCCGGCGGCAAAGTATGGCTTCGACGCTTAGCCTCTGTATGTTGTTACTTATCAAGCTGTTATCTGCAAAAAGCCTGTGTTCGCTGACTGCTATAGTTGTGCAAGTAATCAGGAGAACCCCGAAGGGGTGTATTCACCTTAGCCCGGAGCAAGCGAAGCGAAGCCCCGGGAGGTAAGAAGTTAAATTTGTGGCCTGAAAGGTCACCTCAAAATCGTGGTTGAGGTGCCCTTTCAGGACACGTTAATGCTGGGCCCGGATACCCGGGACGTTGTCCTGGGCTATGGTGAATCCGGCCCGTTGGGCCAGTAATACGAACAATCCTAATCAAACAACGGCTGCCTGTGCTGGTCGAAAGAGATAAGGACAGGGATTATCCACCTTCTTCGTTTATGCTTTTCACGTCTATGTCCAGTGCTCTGCTCTCTGAACCCTGGGTGCGCTTCATTTATTGCAGCGCAATCAAAGTCCGCACTTGCGCTCGAATGCCTTATTTGATAAAAGAAGACCATGAATTCTGAACCGCTCCTGCGCATACGTAATCTAAAAACCTGGTTTCCTGTTAAAAAGGGCGTTTTTGCCCGCACTGTTGGTTATGTGCGTGCAGTGGATGATGTTTCGCTGGACATTTATGATGGCGAAACCCTGGGAGTGGTGGGAGAGTCGGGATGCGGCAAATCCACGCTGGCGCGAACGATCCTGCGCCTGGAAAAACCGCGGGCAGGTTCGATCCTGATGAACGGCGAAGATGTGCTGACCATGACGGGTGCCCAGTTGAAAGCATTCCGACGCTCGGTCCAGGTTGTCTTTCAGAATCCGCAAGCATCGCTGAATCCGCGTCACACGGTGCTGGAGCTGGTCACAGAGGCGATGTTGGCCTACGGCCTTACCACCCGTGAACAACGTCAGACAGATGCCGCCAAACTGCTGGATGATGTTGGCATGTCGCCGGATGTGCTCGATCGCTATCCGCATGAGTTCTCCGGCGGACAACGCCAGCGCATCAGTATTGCCCGCGCCCTTTCGCTCAGCCCTAAGCTGCTGATCTGCGATGAGGCGGTCAGCGCCCTCGACCTCTCTGTGCGTGCGCAGGTGCTGAATCTGTTGGAGGAGCTGAGAGTGCGACACAACCTCTCCTATCTCTTCATCACCCATGACATTGCCGTGGTGGAGCACATCAGCGACCGGATTGCGGTAATGTATCTGGGCAAAATCGTGGAAACCGGGACAACGGCGATGGTGTTGAACTCTCCGGCCCACCCCTATACCCGCCTGCTGATGCGGGCTGTACCGCGCATTGGCACGCCACTGCCTGAAGATGACACCCCGCCGGTGGAGGTCAGCCAGACCAAGGAGCTCATCGGCTGCCCCTTTGCGCCACGCTGTCCACTGGCGGATGACTATTGCCGGTTGAACACACCGCCATTGGAGGCGCTGAAGTCGCCTGACCACCTCTGCGCCTGCTTCAAAGCAGGATAGCCGCAACAGATCTTTTAACCTTGCAGGCAATGCCGCCGAGTTACCCGGCCAGCTTGTCACCAAGTCACCTGGTCATTGAGTCGCCAAGTCACCTGGTCACCGAGTCACCTGGTCACCTGGTCAAAAAACTTGGAAAGAACAATTATGACTAATCTGCTGATAAAGAATGTACGAATCATTGACCCTGGCGCTGGAACTGACATTAAAGGCGATATCATCATACGCGACGGGGTGATCCAGCCAGCCGGCGCACCCCTCGAGCACTTGACGGAGATCGATGGCTCCACCCTGATCGCCTGCCCAGGGCTATGGGATGCGCATGTCCACTTCCGTGATCCGGGCAATGCGAGGGCCGAGACCCAGATCTCCGGAGCGCACTCAGCGGCGGCGGGCGGGTTCACCCATGTTGTGACAATGCCGAACACTGTTCCGGCCATAGACACTCCCGAGTTGATCAGAGCGCAAATTGAAGCTGACCTGCCGGTTAAGATTCTGCCGTCAGCCTGTATCTCCGCACAGCGCCGGGGGCTGGAGCTGGCCGACCTTCCCGCGCTAGTTCACGCCGGAGCGGTGGCACTGACTGATGACGGAGCCATGCTGGAGGACGATGACCTGATGCGCAAGGCCATGCTGCAAGCCAAGGCCCTCAACTCACTGATCATGGAACACGCTGTGATTTCATCAATTGCCAAGCGTGGGATCATCCGTGAGGGCGCGACCGCGCAGCGTTACAACCTCCCTGTGTTTCCACCTGAGGCTGAGATTGAGGCAGTGCGGCGCGACATCAGACTCTGCCAGGAAACCGGGTGTCCCACCCATATTCAGCATATCTCATGCGCGGCTTCGGTCGGGCTCATCCGCGCCGCGCAGCGCGCGGGGCTGCCTGTGAGCGGTGAAGCCTCCCCCCACCATATTGCGATTGCAGTTGAGGATATCCCTGGAGATGACGGCAACTACCGCATGAACCCGCCCCTGGGCAACCTGGAGGATGTGCGGGCCATCCGGGAGGGCGTGCTGGACAACACCCTGGCCATTTTTGCCACAGATCACGCGCCGCACACAGCTGAGACCAAAACAAATGGGTTTGCACGCGCCGCATTCGGGGTGGTCGGTCTGGAAACCGCTGTTGGTGTGAGTTGGAAGATCATGGTTGAAGAGGAGCGGATGCCGCTCATGGATTGGGTCACGCGCTGGACAGTTGCTCCGGCCAGGCTGCTCAACCAGCCGCTGCCCTCTTTAGCGGCTGGCAGCACTGCGGATCTAGTGCTGATCGATCCAATAACACCCTGGACGGTTGATCCCGACAAATTCAAGTCGCTCTCACGCAACACCCCGTTTACAGGTTGGAAGCTGAACGCTCGCCCGGTTTTAACGATTTGCGGTGGTAAGGTGAGCTTTAATACACTATTAGGAGATTATGAAGATTGAATGCTTTAGAGATGCACAAGAATCGCTGCCGCCGGCCTGTTTTGAAAGCGCGCCGGATTGCGGATTGATACTGGGCTCCGGCTGGAGCCGGGTGCTGCAGAGCGACTCGGTGATCGCCCGGATACCTTACGCCGAGATTGCCGGACTGGGGGCCAGCACCGTGGTGGGTCACAGGGGCGAGATGCTCCTGTTCAAACGCCATAACAAGCGCGTGATCGCTTTTATGGGTCGGCGGCACTGGTATGAAGGCCAGGGGTGGGAGCCGGTGGTGCTGCCGGTTGAGATCATGCGGCGCATGGGAGTCAAAAAACTCCTGATCACCAATGCGGCTGGCGGCATCAACCCCCGCTTCGCTCCAGGCGAACTGATGATCATACGCGACCACATCAACACGGCTGCCATCAACCCCTTAATCGGCGAAACAGTGGAGGGCTGGGGAGGGCGTTTTCCTGACCAATCGCATGTCTACGCCACCCAACTCGTGGACTTGCTGCGTAAGGCTGCCCATGACAGCGACACCGCGCTCTCGGAGGGGATCTACGCCTTCACGACAGGGCCGGGGTACGAGACTCCGGCGGAGATACGGGCATATGCCGGCATGGGGGCAGACGCGGTTGGCATGTCAACCGTGCCGGAGGCAATGGTCGCCTCAGCCGCCGGCATGCAAGTGGGCGGTCTGAGCTG
>JAQUCE010000123.1 GCA_028686345.1 Kiritimatiellia bacterium | reverse complement strand
GAGCGACATTGGAAGAGATGAACTTAAAGCAATGGGCTACAACAAGATAAAAGATTTCATTGAAGAAAAATCAAAGTTTGTTGTGGCAGCTGCTTGACAAAACCACATGCCCGCTATGCGGTGGATGAATGCGAAGTATATCCGCCGCTATGCGGTGGATGATTGCGAAACAAGCCGCAGCAAGGCCCGATAGACAACTTTTTGAAAATGATTTTGCTCATAGGGTCAGGCACTGATTTTGCTCGGGGCCGGAATCGGTATCGAAGGCGGGCAGAGAGTTGTTTGCGGGGCACTGTAGCCGCAGGCTGTGACTGCAAACGAGAGTTGCAGAGCGCAGCCTGATTGCGCTATGATATCACCATGCAGGAGTTCACAGATAAAACAGTGATTTTAGCCAACGGGGCAGTGCCGTCGCATGCCATTCCTCTGGGCGCGATTCGCA
Source organism: Kiritimatiellia bacterium (assembly GCA_028686345.1). GTDB lineage: Bacteria > Verrucomicrobiota > Kiritimatiellia > RFP12 > UBA1067 > M55B167. Next base: position 13,240 of record JAQUCE010000123.1, on the reverse strand, counting down.
CGGCCACGCGTGTGATCTGCTGTGATGGCGCGGCTGATAAACTCATTTCGCTGGGGCGTGAGCCGGATTGGATTGTCGGCGATCTGGACAGCCTCTCAGCCGCGGCGCGCAGGGCTTATGCGGATCGGATTGTGGAGGACGCGGATCAGGAGCGCAATGATCTCACCAAGGCTTTTAAGCTCTGTTTAAAGCATCGCTGGCGCGAGATTGTGGTGGTTGGCGCTACAGGGGGGCGTGAGGATCACACGCTGGGCAACCTCTCGCTGCTGGTGGATTTCGCGCGCCAGCTGGAACTGGTGCTTTTAAGTGACACCGGACGTTTCACGCCTCTGCGGCAGAGCGCCGTGCTGGCAGCGGTTCCGGGTCAGCCGATCTCGATTTTCTCCTTTGATCCCGAGTGTGCGATCACCTCCGTTGGGCTCAAATATCCGCTGTCCAACGCCCGGCTCAACCGCTGGTGGCAGGCCACCCTGAATGAGGCTCTCAGCACAAGCGTTCAACTTTATTTTGATGGCGGGCCACTCCTGGTTTTCCAAGGATATTTTGCTTGATAAATCGTTGCTCTGTCAGTCCCTCCACAAGTACAACCACCTCTGCATAATTACTCATGGGTTGTGCCTCCCTGGATGACATTCTTTATCCACAGCTCGCCAACGGAATAATCCTCCAGCCATTCATTGTAGTCCGTACGCTTTAACCGTTCATTTGCGATTATTTGCGCAACGACATATTTAAAGTTTATATAGCCGCTTGACTCAGGCCCCTAAATAAATTACTATGCAGGTTATTACTAATTGGTATGTTTAATGCTTTAAAAAAGCATTTTCACATTTTTAAGGTGAGGTGAGATGGCAGGACCTTCAATTTCTATGAGTCAGCAGCAGCGTCAAATTATGACGCTCGCGCCGCAGTTGCGGCAGTCTTTGGACATGTTGCAGATGCCGGTGCTGGAGTTGCGCGCCTCGATTTTGAAGGAGATGGAACAGAATCCGACCATTGACGGGATTGATGATCCCAATGAGATTCTGATCTCTGATCAGACCCCTGAGGTACCTGAGAAGCATGTTGCGGATGAACCTTTGGACGCTGATCCGGATATCGACACGATTCTGCGTCAGGATGATGAGTGGCGCGACTATTTTATGAAGGGCATGGAGAATGCCGCGAGCAACGATGACGCGGATGAGAAGCGCCAGTACATTCTCGATTCCATTACCACACGGGTTTCGCTGCAGGAGCACTTGCTGGAGCAGATGACGCTGCTGGAGCTCTCGGAGAGTGAGCGGGAGATGATGGCCCTGCTAATCGGGAACATTGGCAAGGATGGTTATTTTGTGGGCAGCATCCCTGATCTGATGATGATTTCCGGGATGCGTGAGGATGAAATTCTGCGCCTCTTAACAAAGGTGCAGAGCTTTGATCCTCCTGGAATTGGAGCCTCATCGCTGCGTGAGTGTCTGCTGGCTCAACTCGAGATGGTGGAGGATTCGCCGTGGGAGAATGAGGCGCGGCTTCTGATTGACAAGTATCTGCCCAAGCTTGCCTCGCGGGATGAGAAGTTTTTATGCAATGTTCTGGGGCTGGACAGCGATGAGTTGCAGCATGTGATCCGGCTGGTTCGCTCTTTCAACCCCCGGCCTGGTCTCCAGTTTGAGAGCGATGACACTGAGTATGTTGAGCCAGAGGTCTTTGTGACCAAAAAAGAGGGTAAGTTTGTCGCAACCGTGGACGGACGGCAGCTCCCCTTTATCCGAATCAGCAAGCAATACCGCCGTTTGCTGGAGGACAAGAGCGTCTCGGCTGAGACTAAATCGTATGTGCGTGAACGTATCCGGGCAGGCGCGTTTCTAATCCGAAGCATCCATCAGCGGCAGGAGACTATCCGCAAGATTGCGCAGGAGATCGTTGACGCGCAGAGCGGTTTTCTGCTGAACGGGATCAAGGACTTGCAGCCCATGACCATGGCGGAGGTGGCCGACAAAGTGGGTGTGCACGAAACCACGGTTAGTCGTACGGTGGCCAATAAATATATGCGAACACCGGTGGGCGTGTTTGAGCTGAAGTACTTCTTTACCCCTGGCCTCAAAACCAAAGGTGGTGAAACCATCTCCAATAAATCGGTTCAGGATATTATTTACAATCTGATCAGCCAGGAAGATCCAGCTGCGCCGCTCTCGGATCAGGCCATTGAGGCGCTACTCAAAGAGCAGGGGGTGATCGTTGCCCGGCGTACCATTTCAAAATACCGAGGCGTGCTCAGGATTCCACCGTCGCACCGCCGGCGAATCAAATGAAAATCTTGTGAGGAGCGAAAATGAATCATAACGCAGAGGCCGATGAAACCATAGAAGAGCCAATCAAGGGCAACGAGCAGGAGCCTGCTGACAAGAGCGCCATAGTAGGCGCGATTCAGCGCGAGGAACTCTCTGATCCAGCTGCGTTGGCGAAATACATTGACCACACCATGCTTCTGCCCGATGCAATGGATGCCGCTTTCGACAAACTTTGCGATGAGGCCAGACGCTGGAAATTTAAATCAATTTGCATCAACTCGTCCCGTGTCGCCTACTGCGCCAGACTTTTGCGAGGCTCGGGTGTTAATCTATGCGCAGTGGTTGGTTTTCCACTGGGGCAGGCGGACAGCCAAACCAAAGCCTTTGAAGCGCGCCGCTGCATTGCAGAGGGGTGCACTGAGATTGATATGGTGATTAACGTGGGCCAACTGAAGTCCGGTCACCTGGAATATGTTGAAGAGGATATCCGCACTGTCAAACGCGCCGTCGGCAAAGATTGTTTGCTTAAGGTGATTATTGAGACCAGCCTGCTGAATGATGCTGAAAAGGTGCTGGCCTGCCAGATCTCTAAACAGGCTGGTGCTGATTTTGTCAAGAGTTGCACTGGCTTTGCCGGGGGCGGTGCCACACCTGAGGATATTGCGTTGATGCGTCGTGCTGTTGGCCCGGCCATGGGAGTTAAGGCCAGTGGTGGAGTCAGCAACTATCCGCGCGCAGTGCAGCTGATCCAAGCCGGCGCTAATCGGCTCGGTGCTGCCGCTGGCGTGGCGATCGTCACAGGGGCGCAAGGCACTGGCGGGTACTGAGCAAAGGCTGGAGCCTATTGGGTTAAATGCGATGGCACGTGTTTTTCAAATGTCACTTTACGCGCTTTTCGATACCGATTCCGATAGCGACCCCGGGCAACAGGCCAGCTTTGGCACAAACTTTGGCACCAGCTCTGCGCCTTTACGTATGTGCTGGAAAAAGATTATGCAATGAAAGCTTTTCAGGCAGGCTTTAAGAGTTATTTGGTGATCAGCGCGGTGATAAGGGCTGGCTGACTTTCTTGGTCGTGACAAAGTCAACGCCATTCCCGCCCTGCTTGGAATTAAGACAATGAACGCGAATATTCTGCCAACCTTAGATGAGCTGCATCACACCCTGGATATACGGATAAAGGGCAGGAGGATTGCTGAAATTGGGTTGCCCATGCATGGGAGTGCGCGTGAGATCGCTGCGTACTATGAGCTGTTGCTTAAGCGAAAGGTTATCTCAAAGCCGGTCCGTGATGACTTACTGGCGTTTTTTGCGGAACATTCAAAACCGCTTTCAAATCGATTCAATCATTGCCGATTGAAATTCCACACCTTCCCCTAAAAAGGCCTGACTTTCCCTATTCGGTTTGCTAATCTTGGCCATGTTGTTCTCCTTGTTCACGCAGTACCGGAGCCGCGCCATGTGGATCCTCGCTCCGCGACAAGGAGTTTTACAGTAAATCGGATTTTTCTGCCGCAAAGCGGCTTAGTTCAGAAAGGAATTCGTATGAAGATTGTTCAGTTTGTGGCCATAGCCGTTGTTCTTGCCACCCTTCATAGTCATACAGCGGAGGATCCCGCACAGAAGCTCAAGGAGCTTGAATCGCAGATCTCGAAGGCACCAGACAACCCGATGCTTTTCTACCGCAAGTCCCAGTGCCTGATGACACTCGGTAAGAGGAATGAAGGCTACGGGGTAGCAAAAGATGCGATGGCTCTTTTTGTCAAGGAAGGAGACAATCTCGCATGGATGATGCTGGAGCAGATTGACCTTGGGCATATTCGCGTTGACGTTCACTTCAACATGGGGCCAAGAGAGAGAAAGCCGCCAGAGATGGGAATCATCCGTCCGCTCTCGTTTCGAATCTGGCGGAAAGGCAAGGACGAGCAGGATATAGGGGAGTTGCTGGAGGTTATCGATTTTGAGATCGGAGTGTTCAATGGCAAACCTTCGACTGCGGCCCTCGGTCAGATGGCCGGAGAGGGCCACGCCAACTTTGGGATTTTGGACACGGCTTCGACGTATGACCAGATCAGAGAGCGTCTGATTGACTTGGTGAGGGAACGACAGAAAGGCACCAAATGACCTCTAATCAACCTTTTCACACCTCATTTTGTGCGTCTAGATTGCTGCTGGCGGTGTTCCTTGGTTGCGTTTTTTTCGCATCAGCCGAAAAGAAGTCCGCTGCTGCAAAGTCGGCACCCGCGCCGCTGCGCGGGGTTGATGCGCTCTCGCTGTCACAGCGTCGCGCCTTTCTGCGGGGCACGCTCGCGGATTGGCGCCTTGACACTGATGACCACCGCGGCATTGCTCCGCCACCGATTCAGAAGCCATATGCCGCTGACGCGCGGCGGCTGGATCTGATTGCGCCCGACAAGTTCGCGGTTGGCTCTATGAGTGTGCGGGAGGCGATTCGTGAGCGCCGCAGCCGGCGGGATTACTCTGATGCGCTGTTCTCACTCGAGGAGCTGAGCTATCTGCTCTGGGCGACCCAGGGCATATCCAAACTTGAGCGTGATGAGGATGGAGAGCTCCTGGCACAATACCGGACAGTGCCGTCGGGGGGGGCCAAGCACCCATTTGAAAGCTATCTGTTGATCAACCGGGTCGCAGGCGTTGCGCCTGGGTTGTACCGCTATCTGCCAATTGAACATCAGTTACTGGTGATCAGAGAGGGCGCGGAGTTGGGAACGCAGGTAACGGCGGCCTGCTATGGACAGAGTTTCATCGGGGAGGCGGCGGTGACCTTTATCTGGGCCGCAATTCCCTATCGCAGTGAGTGGAAATACGGCTCTATTGCCGAGAAGATCGTGGCGTTAGACATGGGCCATCTCTGTCAGAACCTCTATCTGGCAGTTGAATCCATCCAGGCTGGGATGTGCGCGGTCATGGGTTACAATCAGGCCCGCATGGATGCTTTACTCGGGTTGGATGGCGAGAATGAATTTGTGATCTATTTGGCTGCCTCAGGCAAGATACGTTGAAATCTAAGCACGGCCATCAACCGGCGTGTCGCCTGTTTGCGCTTTACGGAGCAGGAGGTCAATATCATTTTGGTGCAGCTCCCGCCAGTCACCGGGCTGCATAGTGCCGATCCGCAGCGGGCCGATCCGCGTGCGTTGCAGGAATATGATCCGCAGGCCAACCTGCTCGCACATCTTACGTATCTGACGGTTGCGCCCCTCGGCGAGTGTGAAGGTAAACTTGTGGATGTTGTTGCGGTCGCTGCTGATCAGATCCACCTCCACCGGCTTGATAAAGTATCCATCAATGTCCATCCGTGAACGCAGGATGATCAGCTTGTTTTCGTTCATCTCACCCGAGACGCGCACAACATAGGTTTTCTTGTGCCCATAGCGTGGGTGGGTCAGGATGTTGGTTAACTCGCCGTCATTCGACATAATCAGGAGACCTTCGCTGTCCCGATCAAGCCGCCCGACAGGCACCAGCCGCTCAGGGATCTGCTGATGCAGCAGGTCACAGACCGTGTCGCCCTGGGAGTTGTCTGCGGAGCAGATCAGGCCGCGCGGTTTGTAGAGCAGAATGGTGCGCTTGGCCTCAATCCTGGGGTTGATTTTTTTGCCGCGCACCGTTACTTTGTGCTGTCTTAGATTGATTCGGAAGCCAGGCTCACGGATTGTCTCGCCGTTTACAGCCACCTCACCGGCTTTAATCATCTCCGCCGCGCCTCGACGCGAGGCAATGCCGCGCTGGGCGAGGACGTTTTGTAGCCGCTCCCCGGAATTAGTGGATGAACTCTGGCCGGGGTTTATGTTATGATCACTCATGTTATGGGACTTTCAGATAGAGAATATATGAAACGTGATTTCAAAGTCGGCTCAAAAAAAGCCAGCTGGTTTGCGCGTCTGCGCTTTTTCCTGTGGCGGCTTTTCCGCCGCCGCTAGTCGCTTAGGCGACTGGAAAGAACAATTAATTGCTCTTTCCAAAAAGTTGCCTGTCGGGGCTTATTGCGGCTTGTTACGCAGTCATCCACCGCATAGCGGCGGATATACTTCGCAATCATCCACCGCATAGCGGCGGATATACTGCGCTGCCCTCAGTATGTCCGCCGCTATGCGGTGGACGCCCATTTTTCACCTCAAAAACAATGCAGCGCGTTTATGCCACTGCGATAAAGTTGACGACAAAGTTTACGCTTGCGCTGCAAGGTCGTTCGGGCGGCGCGGTGGAGGCCGTGCCCTACCGCTGCGGTCGACGATGCTGTGCGACGATGTTGACCGACGATTGGGAACAGACTTCCCATCAATCCCATACCTCTCATCTTCCATTCTTTCCATCCCGCTTTTCACTTGACGGCGCAGCCGATTGTCAGTAGGTCCGGTTTCCAACCGGACATGTCCGATTGGAAATCGGAGCTACGTTGCTCCCTTCAGCACCCTCGCCCCTCCAGCTCCCTAGCCCCTAGCCGCGGTAGCTCTTCAACGCCTCTTGAAACTTCTCTGTTTCGCTGTAGCCGCAGCTCTTGAATTCAGGGCAGAAACCGCGGTAAACACACTCCGGGACGCAGAGCTGGCAGAGCTCAGGCTCACAGCTTTTAATCTCAGCCAGCACGAGTTTCCAGGCCGCGTTGGTTTCAGCGGATGCCTGGGCGCAGAGGCGCTTACGTGAAATAAAGATGATCGACTGGGCATTGGCCGCGCACTGATGGTGCACCGTGGCGTCTTGGCTGACCTCATCGCGGCACACGCCGGTGCGGTCGGTGCGTTGCGTGCTCACAAAGTGTTCAATGCCGATCTTGTGGCGCACGAAGTGGACACTGACCCAGTATTTGAGGTTAATCCACTTCCATTTAAAGAGCATCAGCCGAATGGGGGAGTGTTCGGAGAGCAGTATTTTGCGCTTCCATGCGCTGGTCGGCTCTTTGGTGCCCTCCTCCATGCGGATCGTGGTGCGCGCCGCGTCAGCGATCTCACGCCATGTAAAGTCTGGCTTGAAATAACTGATACGAAGTGGTTCTGTCTCTGTCTTCTGCATATCTCCATAGTGTCCGCTTTTTGAGCAAAAAATTCAATCATATTCTGACATAATTCAATAATTATGAAGAACGCTAAAAAAAGTGTTTACCTTCACCCCTGTTTTAAGGTAACCTGTCATACAGTTTCAAGTTGTGTCGTGAAAGGATTGGTGCTGACTCTGAGTGGATTGATAAAATACAAACGAATTTTGCTGAAGCTGAGCGGTGAAGTGCTCGGCAACACTGTTTCAGGTGAGTGCATTGACCCTGAGATTCTCGCGTGCATGGCCCGTCGGGTCTCAGAGATTGTGGGATTGGGCGTGGAGGTTGGAATTGTGCTGGGCGGCGGAAACATCTTCCGCGGTCTGAACGGTGAAGCCAAGGGGGTTGATCGCACCACTGGCGATTATATGGGTATGCTGGCCACGATTATCAACGGACTGGCCATGCAGAATGCGCTTGAGCAGCTTGGGTTGGACACACGGGTGCAGACCGCGATTGAGATGCGCGAGGTAGCCGAGCCGTTTATCAAGCGCAAGGCGGTGCGTCATCTTGAAAAAGGGCGCGTGGTGATTTTTGCCGGCGGAACCGGGAATCCCTACTTCAGCACCGACTCTGCCGCGGCGTTGCGCGCCAACGAGATCGGAGCGGATGTACTGCTGAAAGCGACCAAGGTTGACGGGATTTACACCGCTGACCCCAAGCTGGATTCCAATGCCGTGCGGCTGGAGCGGGTGACATTTGAGGATGTTCTGCTGCGGCGTTTGAAGGTGATGGACTCCGCAGCCTTTTCATTGTGTATGGATAACGACATACCGATTGTTGTCTTTGATTTTTTTGATGAGAGCGCGTTGAAGCGAATCATCTGTGGTGAGACTGAGATTGGCACATTGGTGGCAAATGAAGTTTCGTAATTAATCTGGGAATTGGAGCTGATAATGGAAACCGTAGCAGAGTTACTGCAGGATACGAGTGATAAAATGAGCAACACTGTCAAGGTGTTGAAGGATAATTTCAGTGGATTGCGCACTGGCAAAGCCTCACCGGCGCTGGTTGATGGATTGCAAGTTATATACTATGGTGTGCCCACACGTCTGCGGGATATGGCGAACATATCAACCCCTGAGCCGCGGCTGATTACAATTTCACCCTTTGATCCCACGGCGCTGCCCGATATTGTTAAGGCCATTCTGGCTGCGAATCTGGGTGTGACACCGCAGAGCGACGGTCGCTTGATTCGCATTCCGATCCCTGAACTCAGTGAGGAGCGGCGCAAAGAGATCGTCAAGGTTGCCAAACGGATCTCAGAGGAGGCGCGTGTGGCTGTGCGCAATGTGCGCCGCGATGCCAATGACATTATCAAGAAATTGCAGAAAGACAGCAAGATTACCGAGGATGAGCGTGAGGTTGCTTTTGCGGATATACAAAAAGCAACTGATTCTCATATCTCAACGATTGACAGTGAGCTAAAGCATAAAGAGAGTGAGGTAATGGCTGTCTAATTCAGGCCATTACTCAAAACTGGAGGTAAACACACCATGACAGAAGAGAATTTAAACGGGGCTGTTCCGCCCAAGGTTACACCTGGCGCACCACGTCCGATTACAGTTCGACTGAAACCCGTTGCGCCGAAGAGCGAGACGCAGAGGGCCGCTGAAGCAGAGGCTAAAGAGCAGCAAACAGCTGAACCGATGGAGACGGTGATCACCGCTATTCCCGGTCGAACAGCGCGTGTGCCGATACCGGCACTGGAAGGTCTGGACGATGATGACAAACCCAAGGGTGTTGCCACTTCAGCAACAGTTAAACTCCGCCCAGTCAGAGTTCCGGGGGAGACTTCGCAGCCTCCTTTCACTGCGGCCAGTGATGCGCACAAGCCAGGCTCCAATCCTTTGCCACCCGGGCCTAAACCGCCATCAGAGGCGCAAGTGCAGGCAGCTAAGTCAAAAACATCACGTATCTCACTGGAAGCGGCGATTGGCGTCGCCCCTGATGGCCCGATGAGTGGCGGCAGCCCTAAGACCATCCGCCTGAGGCGTCCTGCCAAACTGGATGGAACCGGCGCGGCTCCGTCCGCGACGGAGAGCGATGGTCTGCCGCGTGCTAAATCCAGAACCGCGCCGATCGGGAAAACCTCCCGTATTCCGGATGGGGCTTTGCCGGATCAGGCTGACGACAGCTCGGCCACGGTCACGCAAAAGAAAACGCTTAAGATCAAGCGCAAGGGCGGTGCTCCCGCTGCTGAAGACGCTGATTTTCCTGAAGGCGTTGAATTAACCCCGATCTCTGATCTCAGTCATTTGCCAGAGAGCGGCGGCGCATTCACAGTGGTGGCAGGCATTGCGGCCATTCTGGCGGCGATTGTCATGCTGCTGCTGACTGTTTGTATGGGTGCGCAGGCAATTGGTCCTGCTGCTGGAAAAAACAATCTGGCAACCATCCGGTTGGGTAATATGGAGCTGCCCTGGATCGGCAAGATCACAAGGTGAGCCAAGTGCCGGGATTTTACGCAGGAGCGCTGGTTGCAGCGCTCCTTTTTTAGTTGCAAACAGAGGGCAATACCTGATATTTTAAGCGCGTAATAAATTGAGTTGGTTTAAGAAAGGAAATTATATGAAAAAGATCGTTTTGGGGCTGATGGCGATAGTTGTTATGGGTGGAGGAGTTTTTGCGGACGAGCAAGCGAATGAGGGTTTTGTTTCGCTGTTTAATGGCAAAGATTTAACCGGTTGGACTGGTTCGCTTGATGGCTATGGAGCCGAGAACGGCACCTTGGTCTGCAAAGGGGGCGGCAACCTCTATGCTGAGAAAGAGTATGATAACTTTGTCCTGCGGTTTGAGTTCAAACTCCCGGAAAATGCCAATAACGGGCTTGGAATACGCTGCGAGAAAGGCAAAGATGCCGCCTATTACGGTATGGAGTTGCAGATTCTCGATGATCTGGGTTCAAAGTATACCGGGTTGCAGCCTTATCAATATCACGGCTCAATCTACGGGGTGGTGCCATCTAAACGCGGCAAAAAAGGAACTTTTCTTAAAAAAGTGGGGGAGTGGAATTTTCAGGAGGTGCGGGCCATTGGTGACCATATTACCGTTCTTCTGAATGGCGAGGTGATTGTGGATGCCTATCTGGACGATATCACAGAGACTGTTGATAAGAAAAGTCACCCTGGGCTTCACAATAAAAAAGGGTATATTGGCTGGCTTGGACATGGCTCGAAAGTAGAGTGGCGCAACATCCGAATCAAAGAGGTTTCAGCTGACTACAAGGTTATCAGCGCCTCGGACAATGCAACTCCGCCAGAGGGTTTCACCACGCTCTTTGACGGTAAAGGGTTCACCAACTGGAAGGGTGTCACCAATGAGAAGAGCTTCGACAATCCGCTCGTGCGCCAGAGAGCCACACCCGAGGAGCGTGCGGAGATGCAGCGCAAGGCCGATGCCCGGATGCGCCAGCACTGGTTTGTCCGTGATCAGGGTGCACTCTACTTTGACGGAGGCGGGTTCAGCATTGCGACAGATAAAGATTATGCTGATTTCGAGATGTTTGTTGACTGGCGTCTGCTGACAGTCCGCGGCGATAGCGGCCTCTATCTGCGCGGCTCTCCGCAGGTACAGATCTGGGATGCTCACAACCAGTGGAATATCGGCTCAGGCGGACTTTACAATAACCAAAAGAACCCCAGTAAGGCCCTTAAAATTGCCGATAACCTGATAGGTGACTGGAACACCTTTTACATCAAGATGGTGGGAGAGCGCGTGACTGTTAAGCTCAATGGCGAGCTGGTGGTGGATAACACGGTGCTGGAGAACTATTGGGATCGTAAGCAACCGATCTTTCCAAAGGAGCAGATCGAGTTGCAGTGTCATGGTGACCCATTGGAGTTTAAGAACATCTACATCCGGGAGCTGTGAAGTTCTTTAACCGTAAAATCGCGCGTTTTAAACACAAATGCAATTGGAAGAGCGCAGGAAATATGCAAAATATTTTGAGGTTGTTGGTTGTTGGGGCAGCATTGGGAACAATGGCGGACAATAGGGTGACAGGTCAGCTGGACGGACAGATTCTGGCAACCGGCTCGGGTCGCGTTGTAATGCTGGATGGCAGCGGCAATGAGCTTTGGAGCTTTAAAGGCGCCAATGTCGCTGATGTTTCGCTGGTTGGAAGTGGCAATGTGCTCTTTGCCGACAACGATGCCAAAGAGGTTGACCCGAAAACGTCGCAAATTGTCTGGTCCTACAAGTCGGAGTTTGGCAAGGGCGGCGGTGTGTTCAGCGCACAGCGGCTGGCGAATGGGGTAACAGTCGTGGGCGAGAATTCAACCGGGCGCATTCTGGAGGTCGACCAGGCCGGCAAGATCACCTTTGAACTGCAACTGCCTGATGTTGAAAGAGGAAGCCATAACAACCTGCGCCACTGCCGCAAACTGGCGAGCGGCAACTATCTGGTCACATACAAAGCACTGCAGGCTGTGCGTGAATACACCCGGGCAGGGGAGCTGGTGATGGAGATTAAAACGCCGAATGCGGCTTTTTCCGCGGTGCGTCTGCCGCGCGGTCATACCTTGGTCGGGCATATCAACGGTGTGACAGAGTATGATGGAGAGAGCAAGGCTGTTTGGAGCTTTGGTGTGAGCGATCTGCCTGAAGGGCTTAAGATCGGGATGATCTGCGGAGTTCATGCGCTACCGAATGGCAATGTTCTCTGCGGTATCTACAGCGTGCCTGTCACAGAGGCTAAAGGGGTTGGTTTGCTTGAAATCACGCGTGACAAAAAAATTGTCTGGCGCTATCTCGGCCCTGACAAAAACATGATGGCCGCTCAGAAGCTCAGCCTTGACGGCAAACCATTGCCAGGCGAAGCATTGCGGTGATCAGCAGGCACAGGCACACGGCCCATGCAACTGAGTTGATATGCCACGATAGCGGATGACAATTAAAATTACGTCCCTGGAAATCGTCCACCAACATCCTCGCCGCTATCGTCAACCGCAGGCGCGGTTGAACGCAGTAGCTCCGGTTTCCAACCGGACACTCCGATTGGAAATCGGAGCTACGTTGCTCCAGCACTAAAGGTACCATCTCTATTACTTGCGCATTCGCGTATTGGCGCACTTTTCCACTCCGCGCCTTGTCAAGGGAGTAAGCGCGGAAGGAAGTCAGTCGCTATGCGGCTGACCAAATCATTCGCGCGCCACCCGAAGTCGCCCGCATAGCTAACGACCTGCTTCTTCCAGCTTTAATGAAAATATTACGGGGCAGCCGTTTGTTGTGCATGCTTCCCTGTCACGCCGTAAAAGCGAAGCTCGACTTGTCCGGGCGTAGCTATTGCGAAGCCTGAAGCCGGAAGCGTGCTCTTTGTTCTCTGGCCGATTATTATGCAGTTTACCGGATAATCATCAGCGTGCCGGCTGTGCTGTGAGTATGAGTTTGTCGCATACGCCGGGGCTGATCATTTCCAGGGCAAAGTCGCTCTCCAGATACAGGGCACCCAAAGAGATTGTATCGGCTGTATCAGCCGCTCCGAGCATAACCTTTGCAACAGAATTAGTGACAAACGTGAGCGTGCCGCCCACGCCTGCGCCATCCGTGATTTTAAAAAACCATTGCTAAAACTCAAGGAATTTTGTATAAGTGTGTTATGTAGGTTGGAGTTAATTATGAAAATTGTCTGTGATAAGAATATGCCATACGCGTTGGAGTCCTTTTCGACTCTGGGCGATGTGACTTTGATCCCCGGCCGTGAGATCAACGCCGCGGATGTGAGGGATGCGGAGCTGCTGATAACCCGCTCCACAACTCAAATCAATGCGGCACTCCTGGAAGGATCCTCAAAAGAGATTTTTTCACCCATTTGCATTGGCATTTCACCTCTTGGCTCTTTTGGTTTTTCATCTTGTGCTTTATTTTTTCCTTCATGGGAAGCTTGCATTTGTGGTTTTTTAGTTTTTTC
>JAQUCE010000122.1 GCA_028686345.1 Kiritimatiellia bacterium | reverse complement strand
CATAGCTCACAAAGATTACTGCGTTGTTTATTAGGTAAAAATGTTGAGGTAAAAAATGGGGAAACCCTGGAAACGCCGAGCTCCGGCGCGGCTCTTTGTGCTCTTTGTACTGCTATCATTCATATTCCTGTTTTTTTGCACGTTTTTTATCTCTCACAGAGACACAGAGTTTTTGCCCGCGAAACGAAGCGTAGCGTAGTAGGGCATCATCGAAGATGAGGCAAGGAGCAAAGCGACTGGCAATCTCCGCGAAAGGATAAGGGTATTTCATCCCCGCCACTTGTCCCGGCGTAGTTCCGCTTGCGGGACGAAGACGGATGCGCGGGGTCGCTAATCGCTTGAAATACCCTTATCACAAGATCACTTTTGACAACATGAATTGTATTTTTAGCACAAGACTCTGCGCTTAAAATTTTTATCCATTAACGACTCTCCGCAGTATAGAAAAAATTTAAAGCGCAATATTCGCGGAGATTCGCGGGCAAAAAATTGGTTGCGGCGGATAGCTGCTTTAGGATTACGATTCAGTTCGTGGAGGTCGCGCCATGGTGTGTCGGGTTGCTGCTCTGAGAAACTCGGCTTAGCCGCACGAAGTGTCTTGCGTGCCGGCTGAGGTTGTCATGTAAATGGCCAGTACGATCAATGTGGCGCCAGCCAGGAGCGTCAAGGGATTGGAACGTTCGCTGAAGGCGAGCAGTGAGATCAGAACCGCGGCGGGAATTTTCAGGTTGTTCATTACAGCCAATGTGGCGGCTGAGACTTGCCGGGCACCTCGATTCCAGAGAAAGAAGGCGATGCCTGAGGCGATCACACCGAGGTAGATAATAGTTAGAGTTTGTTTGAGATCAGGGTGAGGCATACCGCGCAGCATATCGCTGACGGCCAAAGGCAGCAGGAGTGTGAACCCTCCCAGATAGAGCCACGCGAAAATATTCTTGTCGGCTTTGGCGCGCAGCTCAGCGCTGTGTTTCACAAATGTTCGGCAATAGAGCAGTTGACCGAGGGCAAAACAAATGCCCGAGAGCTGTACAAAGCCAAAGCCTGCCAGCGAATCAATGCGGCTCTCCTGGTTCCAGAGGATCACAGCGGAGCCAGTGGCGGCCAGCGAGGCTGTCAGCAGGTTGCGCGGTGTGAATTTTGCGTGCTGGATGTCGTTAATGATTGCAACATAGATTGGGGTGAAGATGGTGAAAAGAGCGACCTCATGCGATTTTAAGGTTTGAAAGCTGCGCATGTAGGCCAGATACATCAAGCCAAACTGAACAGCACCGATAAGAAAGAGGCGGGCCGCGGTTTTGAATCGCAGCGGCTTGACAAATGGCAGAAACAGCAGCGCGGCCAATAACAGCCGGGCCGCTGCCACCCACGCGATCGGTAGCCCTGCAAGGGTGTTGCCAATCAAGCCAAAAGAGAAGCCCCAGATTAAAGAAGCTGTGATTAAATAAAACATTTCGGAATTGTACCATAAAGCGTGTTTGTTTTATCTCTATAATAGCGCCGATTTATTATTGCTGCTTTTCTCGGTTGCTGGGCACCGCACCAGACCGGATTCCGGATTTGTTGAAATGTTTAACGGCACAGATCTGACCGGTTGGCAAACCACGGGCAACTGCAGGTTTCATTGCAGTTGAAATGTGTAGTGGTGGCTCTCTGAGCCAAACAAAGATTATGAAACCCCATGGCGCGCCTTTGACGAATAATCACCTGATGTCCGCTTTTACCGTAAAACTATCATGCTGCAACAGATTTTTCTACCCCTCTATTTTTCTACCCTCAATTTTAACTACGAAAGGCACGAAAAGCACGAAAGAGGTGTGTAGCTGACTTTTTGCCCACTAATCTCCGCGAAAGGATAAGGGTATTTCATCCCCGCTTCGCGGGGTCGCTGATCGCTTGAAATACCCTTATCACAGGAAGACCTACAATACAGGGCTGGATTGTTTTGTCGCCGGAAACTCTCCGCGAGCTCTGCCGCTCTGCGAGGATAATTTTAAGGTAATATAATTTGGGGTAAGAAAATTGGTAGCGTGATAATTTTTAACTACGCACCCCTTTCGTGCTTTTCGTGCTTTTCGTGGTTTACACAGTTAACGACAAAGTTAGCGACAAAGTTTACGCTTGCGCCGGGGGGGTCGCGTGCCGCCCGCAGTCGCCCGCATAGCGGACGACTTCCTTGACCCGCGCTTTTCTTGCGACATCCAGGTTTCATTGCAGTTGAAACTGTAGGGTTGGCGGCCCTTGTCCGGCATAGTTCCGCAATGCCACGGCGTAGCCCCGCTTGCGGGCGAAGCCGGGTTGCGGGACGACGACGGATGAGCCAAACAAAGATAATGAAATCCCGTGGCCCGCCTTTGACGAACTAACGTCCGGTGTCCGTTAATTGCTTCATCCTCCTTCGCCAAGGCTACGGCGGACATGCTGGAAGCAACCCTACACCCCGGGGAGCGCCTTTCAAGAGCCTGTTGCAGTATGCCGCTCGTAGAGCGACATCGGTTGACGATGATGTGTGACGATAGCGGATTACGATTAAAAACCCCGCTCTTGAAAATCGTCCACCAGCATCGTCGCCGCTATCGTCAACCGACATCGGAATTGAGCTCGCGCACCCTTGGATACCGATTCCGATAGCGACTCCGACCCTGAGTTGCAGGCGAGAAAAAACACACCAAAGTTACACTTGCAAATATGCCCTCCTCGGGTTATGCTTCAGTGATGTTGGGGTTAAGTAGATTGATTTTAGGGTAGCGCTTGATTAGCGTTGCATTTAATCAATCCCGCTATGCGGGATAACAGTGTCATGGCTGAGTGAAAAGGAGTTGGACGAATGAAAAATATGTTTTACGTATTGTGTAGTGTGACGTTTGCTGTTTCATCATTTGCGGCTGACGGCCAGTGGAGCAGTATCTCAAATGGCGATTGGAGCAATGCCGCTAATTGGAGCGGCGGCGTGGTGGCTGAGGGTTCCACTCACACGGCGACATTCAATGCAGCAGGCACTAGCGCTGTCACGGTCAACAATGATCTGGCTGCCTTGGCGCTTGGTAATATTGTGCTGGGTGGTGGCGGATTTATTCTGACAGGCAATGGTTTGCTGATGGATGCCGGCGGCGCAATGCAGGTACTTGCCTCAGATCACGCTCTGGCTCTGCCGATAACGCTGCAGGGTGATTTGAATTATACGGTTGGTTCCGGTCTCTCCCTTGTGCAGAGCGGCGTGCTTGCCGGCGACGGCGGCATATCGCTTGACGGCGGTATCCTGACTCTGGCAGCGGCGGCCAACAGTTACACCGGCAAAACCGTTTTCACCAAAGGCACGCTCAAATTCAGCGATCCAGCACAGCTCGGTTCCAGCAATGACAACGAGGGTAATCTTGCTCTGGGCGACGGCACCCTGCATTACACCGGCTCCGGCGCTGTGATGAGCCGCGGCCTGACCATTGATGCCGCACCCTTAACATTTAACAAAGCATCCGTTATCCGCGTTGACGGAGATCTTGAGATCAGCGGCAAATTCAACGCACTCTCCGGAGCTTTTATCAAAACCGGCCCTGGTGCACTGCATCTCAGCTATCCGGGTGATCACCAACTCTGTAAAGCGCTTCAGGGTGTTGCCGAAAACACCACTCTGACCTACGACGTCAATGGCAGCGTTGGCTCTGCGGGCTTTGCGGCATTCACGCTTGAGCAGGGGTCGATGCTTGTCTCAGGTGCCGACCAGATTGCAAGGTTTGATGCAGATGCCTACGTTGGCACCCGCTCTGCTTATTCGCCTGAGTTAACGATATCTAACGCCACGGTTTACAGCACTGGATCGTGGTGGAGTATTGGACGCGGCACCGGAACCACCGTTGATCCGAAGTACCCGGCTATGAAGCTGCTTGATGGTGCTTATATGAATGTTCAGGGCTCTGGTTTTGTCATGGGCAACGCCCAGGGCAACAACGAATATCTCTGCTATCCATCGCTGCTGGTGGACAACAGCCACCTCAAGGTTAACAATGCGTCATATATTTCTGAAAACAGTAATGCGCATCCGACTATTGTGATTACCAATAATGGACATTATGAGAGCAGCTCAGGGACTCTTGACAGAGGGCTCGAGCTATCGAAAAGTGGTGGCAACACCAGCATGACAATCACCGATAACTCGATTCTGTCAGCATACTATATGGCGGTGAGACAAAATGCCGATCTGGTTGTGGAGCATGTCTCAGAGGCTCGTTTGCATCTGTCCCATTCGTACATGGCGAATCAGCTCAGCGGTGATGTCTTCTTTGACAATGCCACACTGCGGCCCTTGAACCAGCTGTTGGCACCCAACTGGTTTCTTGGAATGAATGTGTTGAATGTGCGCTCAGGCAACATGACAATTGATGTTGAGAAATACGCTTTTCTTGATCCAGTGCTGATTGAAGACCCCGCTGACAGAGGCGGGAAGGTGACCAAGGTTGGCAGCGGCGGCCTGGCACTGCGTATGCCGGCGGCTGATGTTGATCTGCAGGCAGGCTCCCTCGCATTTCCCTGTGATGATCCGCTTGTGCGGAGTAAATCAGTTGGCACGATCACAGCCGCTGCCGGCACCTACTTAGAGGCATCCGGACAGCGTGCGCTAGCCGGATTTTCAGTTCCAGCTGCTACTACGCTGAATATGCTGCCGCACAGTCTGACTCAGTTCAGCTCGCTGTGGCGTCTGAATGGAACAGCCGCATGGCGCAGCGATGGCTCGCTGCAGCTCTGCGATAATGCAGGCGGCACTGGAACCGCTTACCTGACTGTTAAACAGAGAATGTCCGGCTCGTGGAAGGCCGAGTTTTATTACTCAGGATACTCAACGTTTTCAAATCCCGCGGATGGCGTTTCTTTTATTCTCCACAATGATACGCGCGGAATCTCCGTTATGGGCGGCGGAGCCAATTTTATGGGGTATGCCCACAACACAGTCGAAAGTGGAGTTGGCATAAAAAATTCTGTTGCAGTTGGCATTGATGTTTATAATAAATATTTGAGGCTGGGTGTGAACGGTGTCTGGGTGGACGCAGTAAAGTTTCCGGATGGCACGCCGCATTTAACCCTGCTTGCCGGCGCGGTGAAGTGCACCTGCGAGTACAATGGCAGCAGCACGCTGGATGTTAAGCTTTCGCATCCTGGGTTCGGGTTTTTCGCCAAAACATTCAACGTGGATGTGGCGCAGGCGCTTGGAGCGGAGACCAGTTATGTTGGTTTCGGCGTTGGCACCGGTGGGTCAAGGGGCCAACATCTTATCAGCAGTTTGTCGCTGTTTAAATCAGATGACGCTGAGTCGCCTGATTATTGCGTTGTTGGCGGCGTGGCGACACTCGGGGCAGGCCAGAGCCTCACTGTTAATCTTGAGGCATCCCCTGAGCAGAGTGGTTATGTCATGGATGCTCTGACCTATGCTGATCAATCGCTGATTGAGATCAACTCCGGCAAGGTCGACCGCACTCCGCCTGAATTGAGTCTGGTAGAACAGAGCGACTGGAGGCTGATGGGCCATGCGAACTGGCTGAGTGACGGGCGGCTGGCAACATCCACCAATATAATAGACGGCAGGGGAGGTGCCTATTGTTACAACAGTTATGATCTGCTGAGCAGATCATGGCAGCTGAGCTTCTCCCTTGATCTTGGCAAGCGCAGCGGCACCGCTGCGGATGCCCTGCAATTGGTGCTGATGCGGGAGAATCCTGACTTGCTGGGCAGTTACTCGCCTCCGGGCAGTGCCTGTCGCTTTGAGTGGCGCTACTACAACGAGCCGCAGCATCAGTCAAGCCTCAAAATTTATACAAATAACGTGGTCAGCGTCGCGGTCCCTAACTTGCTGCCAGTGAACATGCAGGTTGACCAGAGCGCGGATATCACTGTCAGTTATGACAAGCCTGGCGACACCGTGACGCTCAAGATAGAGAGTGGCAACGGTTCATACACGCATGTTATCACCAACTTCAACCTGCCGAAAGCACTGTACAATAGCGCGGCGTATGTCGGGTTTCACGGTGTTGTCGGCGGTGCATTCGCTGAGAATATAGTTGGTGATCTGGCACTGACATACACTGATGCAGCTGGTGGCGAGAGCTCCGGCGAAAGTCACTATCTGGCCTTTAACGAGCTAACCGGCAGCGGCACACTGGTGAAAACCGGCAGCGGAGCGCTGAGTTTGTCCGGCGCTATCGACGCTGTGAGCAGCAATGCCTCAGTGGAGATCAGGGATGGCGCGATCCTGCTTTCAAAGCGCGCGCTTGAGTCCGCGACTCTGGGTGGCGGCTCTGTGCGTAACAACTGGATTACCGGCTCGCTTGGTAAGTGGGGTAAAGATGGCTCCTTCCAGGTCTGCCCTGCACAGGGCGGCGCACGTTCAAACGCCCACTACGGATACCGAGTGTGTGTCAGCCGGGCCTGGACCATCGAGTATGATTTCTTTATGGATAAGAAAAGTGGTAGTCCGGCTGATGCGTACTCTCTGTTTGTGCACAATGATCCGCGCGGAGTCATGGCCCTTGGCGGCGGAACAGGCAGCGCCGGATATGCGGGGAGTGAAGTAGAGAGGATACGGAATTCGGTTGCCGTGCGTTGGTATTTTTATCCAAGTAATGCTGCGGCCAACACGAGCGAGCTGGCCTTGAATGGTGCTTTTATACAGAGTACCCGTCAGAGTTTCGATCCGATCCGTCTGGCCAGCGGTGTGACACACACTAAAATCAGTTATGATCCGGCAGCTCAGACCCTGCAAAGTATTCTCTCTAACGGGGCAAATGTTGTCACCAACACCTTCAAGGGTGTCAATATCGCCGCGCAGGTGGGGGGCGATTTCGCCTGGCTGGGTTTCGGTGGCGGCACTGGCGGAGCGTATTGTGACATGTGCGTGAATAATCTGAGCATGAGTTATCAGCAAGAGCTGCCTGATCCAACAGCGGAGAGAGCTTATCTGGCAGAGCTTATTGTGCCGAATGGTGTGGCGGCCCCGGTGTATCTGCACAAGCCGCTCCAGCAGGCACTGAAATACACACTCGGTGCTGTTGCGCTGGGCAGTGACGCAACATTGAAGGTTGGCTATGCTCCCGGCAGTAACAGGACGCAGCCGGCCACGCTGGTTGCCAAAGAGCTCAATCTTGGCAACATGAGCACAGTTGCGGTGGAAAAGGATGCAATCTGTATGCTTGAGACAGTCACTGGCGGCTCATTGCGCAAGAGCGGGGCCGGCACACTTACATTCGCGAGCGGCGCTCAGCCGGATTACACCGGCAGCACGGTGATGGAAGCCGGCACACTGCTGCTGAGCGAAGCCTGCCTGCCTGAGGACACCGCGCTTGCGGTTACCAACGGAGCCACGCTTAGTCTACAGTTTGCTGGCAAGCAGTATGTTGACACTCTGACGATTGAAGGTGTTCAGTACCCTGGAGGACTCTACACTGCCGGCAACACCACCTGGGTTAAGGGCGCGGGCATCCTGGTTGTCCGTAATCCTGCTTCCGGCAGTGTTTTTATAGTGCGTTAGGGAGCAGGCCGTGACCGCGCCGGCAAAGTGAAAGTGCGGTGCTGCGCAAGCCGCAGCGCTTGGCACTTGGCCATAAACGAGCTCCCGGCTGTCACGGCTCGCGGCTACCGTGCTGCGCAAGCTGTCAGGGACGCGACAACTGAGTGATCGGCAAGCTTTGTTGCGAACCTTGTCGGAAACTTTGCCGGAAACTAATGAGTGAAAAATCTTGTCAAAGCTTGCGGCAACGTTTACGACAAAGTTAAAAACCACACGGCAAACCCCTTAAACCAGACGAAGTTATAGGCAACGCGGGAGGGTCATCCTGCCCCTCGGCTGCCATGGAGGGGCTGGAAGCCTCTCCCGGGTTTGATGAGTAGGGGCTGGAGGCCCTTTATATTTCAAATAAATTTATCGGTTGACATTAAGCGCTCCCTGCCGCATATTATAAAGTACCTATGAAAACTTTAATTACAGCTTTAACAGTTTCACTTGTTCTGAGCATGGGTATAAGCGCGACGGCACAGCAGCTCAAACCACAGCCACAGGCGCAGAGCGTTAAAACAAAGGCGACAAAGAAAGAGGTGAAAACTAGGGAGGCGACAAAGAAAAAGGAGAAAAAGATGGAGCAAGAGCGTCAAGCCATGGTTGAGCAGCTTCGCAACCACTACCAGATCACAGATCAGCGTGTACTGACCGCCATGAGCGTGGTGCGTCGGCACCTTTACTTTCCCGAGGCGTACAGCTCCCAGTACGCGCCGTATGGCGACCACCCCGCGCCCATTGGACATAATCAGACCATCTCACAACCGTATATTGTGGCTTACATGACGCAGTGTTTAAACATCCAGCCAGGCGAGAGTGTGCTGGAAATCGGAGCTGGCTCAGGATACCAGGCCGCGGTGCTGGCTGAGATGGGCGCCGAGGTCTACAGCGTTGAGATCATCCCGGCGCTGGCTGAACATGCGCGGCAGATACTGGTAAAAGAGGGGTACAGCAACGCGCATATTCTTGCGGGCGATGGCTACAAAGGGTGGGCTGAACATGCGCCTTACGACGCTGTGATTGTCGCTTGCGCCCCTGAGGAGCTGCCGGAGGCACTGGTGACGCAGCTCAAGGAGAACGGGCGCATGATACTGCCGCTGGGTTCTTCTTTCAGTCAGCGGCTGGTGATCCTGCGAAAAACAAAGGGAAAGATCCACCAGGAAAACGATCTGCCGGTGCGCTTTGTGCCAATGGTTCATGGCGAGGGCTCGTAACGCGAAAAATAATTGCCTTTGCGCTGGACTTTGCCTGAGCGACGATATATGCTTTTAATAATGTCGTGATTGTTTTGTTTAACATAATCACACTTTAAGTATATTGTGCTGCTGGGCGTAAGGAGGGTTGTATATGAAGGTGATTAGAGATGTGTTGTTGGGCGTGTCACTTGTGTGTGCAGCCCTTTCTGTATTAGGGAACGGCGTTTTTTCGGTGTCGGAGCCGCTAGGCAACGATGATCTGGATGGCTCTGTTGGGTTAAGCGCAGGCAAAAACTATACGCATGCGTATAACATCGGGGGTGCGGATGTCACTATCAATGGAGTGAGCTTTACAGGTGTCTCCAACTTTACGGGTGTAAAGGGGTCGTTCGCGATGTCGGGACCTGTTCAAAGAATAACCGGTGGCAGTGTGATCGGCGCTGGGTCGGGACTCAATACCCTGCTGAACAGCTTTAATTATAATGGTAATCCGGTAACTCTGGCTCTGACCAATCTGGTGGTTGGCGAGAGCTACATCCTGACGCTGTACAACAAGGCGTGGGGGCCAGCTGGTGCGCGCATTCAGCAGCTTGCCTCGTCAAGCGGTGCAGTTGGCGCGTTTGATCAGAATATGGGGGGGGAGCCCAATGCCAACCTGGTACGCTACAGCTTTATTGCAAACAACATAACTGAGTCAGTGGCGTTGACTAAGGTGACGGGCGAAACAGCCGGCAATTTTCATTTGTACGGATTTTCAACAGAGCGGATCTTTAACAACCCATGGAGTAGCGGCGCGCAGTGGAGTTCATCCACATGGGGCACACCCGGTATGCCCAACTATGCAGGAGCCAACGCTGACTTTCCAGCACAGGGTACCTCGGCAGCCATTGACCTTGACGTGGCTGTGACGGTTGGACACATTCAGGTTGACGGTCCAAACTCCTGGACACTTGCCGGGACAAACACGCTGACACTGCAGGCCGATGTGGCCGGCATCTCAGTGCTCAGCGCACTCTCCGGTTCACATACAATCTCGAACGATATTATACTGGCAAATGGTGTTTTGAAGTCCGGCAGCGGCACCCTCACGCTGGCTGGCACGCTCTCCGGCTACGGCAATCTGACCGTTGGTGCGGGAACACTGGAGATTACCACTTTAAACACAATGGCTGCCGGCACATCAGTTGAAATCAGAGCAAATGCTGTGATGCAGCTGAGTAACGTGGAAACGCAGAGGGTGACAACCTTAAGCTTTGACAATCAGCTTCAACGTCGCGGCACCTGGGGAGCCATAGGAAGCGGGGCCCTCTACACCAGCAGTCGTTTTGCTGGAACCGGCATTCTTGAGGTGCTCGGAGGTACGACAATGGGTTCATTCGCTGTATCGGCTAACTTGGGTGGCGGCGATCTGGATGCAGCTGTTGGCCTCGACTCTGGTTTGAGCTATTTCAGTGCAGTCAACACTTATGGAGGGGCGCTGACAATCAACGGAGTGCCCTTTGGCGGCAGTGGTGGCGGGAATCCGGCTGGAGTTACCTATGCCACCGTCAACTTTGGATATGCTAGAAATGCGGCACAGAGCGTTGTTACAGGTCAGTTGGGTGCATTGCTGAACGACTTCAACTACGGCAATGGAACAACTCCTCAGAGCCTGACGCTGCGCAATCTTGTTGTTGGGCGGCGCTACACGTTGACCCTTTACAACCGGGCCTGGGGTGCTTACGGGAACCGCACGCAGATTGTCACAACAACCAGCGGTGCCACAACAACCTTCAATTCGGATGATGGGGCTGCCGATACAGCCAGCCTGCTCAGCTACACATTTATCGCCTCAGGCTCCACGGAAACCATTACCATGACACCGACAAACGGGAACAGTTTGCATCTCTATGGATTCAGTGTCACTGTGGAGCTGCCGGATCTGTTCACAGATGTGACCAGGCGTGACTCCGGCAACAAGGTAATTGCTGACGACCTGTTCGCCGATGTTCGCATTCGCGAGGGAACCGGCGCCCCGGCAGATATTACGATTGAAAAACCTGAAACCACTATTAACACCCTGACGCAGAGTGCTACAGATGATATTACCACGCTTGATTGTACCGACAAAATTTTAGCACTGAACAGCATTGTTTCAGAGAGCGGGGCAGGTGCTTTGAACATAACTGACGGGATGATCAAGATTGCCGGTAACAGCCTGGTTGTTGAAACCGGCAGTTCAAACGCGGTTACGATTGCCTCTGTGATCAGCGACAGCTCAATGCGGAGCGATTTGAATAAGACAGGCACCGGGACGCTCATTTTGAACAGAGACAACGTCTATAACGGCAATACCACGGTTTACGACGGTACGCTTAAACTCACAGGCGGTAAAATCGGCAGCGGTCTGTTGACCGTTGATGGCGGCACCTTCCAGCTGGACGGAGGAACTGCCACTTCAGCCAGTTGGGAGAATTATCGCAACAGCACTGTCAATCAGACAGGTGGCACGATGAATCATGGCTTTTACTTTAAATCCCTGAACACAGTTTTTAATCTGAGCGGTGGCCGCTCCGGCTGCGGTGGTGAGTCGCTGATGGGTGTTGATGGCGGCACAAATGTTACATTTAATATTGGCGGTACGCATATTGCCGACTGGCTGGTCGCTCGCTTCGGCGCGGGGAATGTAATTTTGAATCTGAACAGTGGCGGCACTCTGCTTGTGGATGAAATGAGTAATACCGGTGCTAACGGGGTGATCCGTTTTGATGGCGGCACACTTGCAGTGAGTACCCGGCAGCCAGGTCGTGCACCGGGTGATTGGGTCAAGGCCGGAAACTCGGTGGTTATCGCAGATGGCGGAGCGGTAATCAATACCGAGGTCGGAAGTGTGACCATCAACCGGCCTCTGTTGCGGGATGGCGAGTCGGCAGGCGGCCTGACCAAAAGCGGCAACAACACACTGACGCTTACAGCACTGGGAACATACGCTGGTAACACGTTGGTGGCGGGCGGAACGCTGAAAGTGGCTCCTACGCCTGTATTGATTGATCTTGTTAATGCGAGCTTCGAACTGCCGGTCTATACGCAGGCAACTCCCAATAACTGGAGTTATCTTGCCAGCGACGGATTGAGCGGTGGCTGGGTCTTTACGAAAAGGGCTGCTAACGGCAACTGCGGTATTGCAGCACAAGGTTCGCACTGGGTAGCGGGGGGTGCCGCCACGGCGGGTACCCAGGCTGGCTTTCTGCAGCGCAACGCCAATATGCAACAGAGCATATATATTCCGGTAGCCGGAAGTTACAAGCTCACATTCATAGCCGCCAACAGACCCGGCAAAGGAGCAGATGATATCGCGGTTGTGTTTGGCGGTGTAACCAATGGCTTCTGGTCAGCGGCCAAGATTGAGGGTGGCGCGCTCTTCAAGGATTACTCAACAGCCCTGGGTGACTTGCAACCAGGGAGTTATGAACTTAATTTTGTGGGGACATCACCGGATGGGGCTGACCGGGCCACGGCCATTGATGATGTGAAAATCAGCCGGGTTGCCGGTTCTCTGCCTGGATCACTGCCGGCCGGGACCCATCTTACGCTTGCATGCAATACGGCTCTGGATCTTAACGGCGCCAACCAGAGTCTGGGCGGATTGAGTGGAAGCGGTGATGTGATTAACAGCTCATCAACCAATGTGACAATCTCGGCAGGCAGCAATAATCTAAACGCTGATTTCACTGGGAACATTGACGGAAATATTGCGCTTGCCAAGGTGGGCACAGGAACGTTTGTCCTGAGCGGCAATAATACCTATAGCGGCATTACTCAGGTTGACAGCGGGGTGTTGCGACTCTCAGCGCCTGGGGTAGCGCTCGCTGTTGACAACGCATCTTTTGAAACGCATGATGCGCTTGACAAAGGCAGCTGGGCCTATACCCCCACCGGCGCAACGTGGACCTTTGCTGCGGCCGGTATTTCGGGGCCGTCAGGCATTTGGATAGCCTCTGGCGCGGTTATTGATGGATCCTTTGCAGGCTTTATCCAGAGAACAGGTTCAATTTCCGGTGTGATAAACGTCACTCACCCCGGCTGGTACTCAGTTGGTTTTCTGGCTGGCAAACGGCCCGGGTATCCAGCTGTGCAGCTTTTTATTGAAGTCGATGGGGTCACTCAGTTCAGTGTTACGAACAGTGTCTTCACCGATGTCGGCGCAGCTTTTAGCGGCGCTGCCTTCCTGCCCGGCGGCATCCATACCCTGCGTTTCCGGGGGTATAGCCCGCCGGAAGTGGATGCTGCCACATGGTTTGACAGGATTACGCTGACCTCACAGGGTGGAAGCCTGCCTGCGGAAACCGTTGCTGTTGTATCAGCTGATGGGGTTCTGGATTTGAACGGCAATGATCAAACTCTGGCAGGGGTAAGCGGAAACGGTGTGGTCAGCAATGGCACCCTTGCTGTCAGCGGCACTGTTGCGCCTGGAGGGGTGAATAACATTGGCGATCTGACTCTGGCCGTGACCCCCGCCCTTAGCGGAGCGACGCTGCGTATTGATGTGGCAACAGATGGCAGCGGCGATCGGCTTTATGTGCAGGGTGATCTAAATCTGAGCGGGATGACTCTGCAGGTGGAGAATCTGGAACAGCTTGGCCAAGGCAAGGATTATACTATTGCTGAATGCACAGGCTCGCTGGCCAGTGGTTTTGACTCGACCAACCTTGTAGAGCCCTGGCGCGTATTGGTTGAGTCGGCTGCCGGGACTGTGAAAATCACCACATACAAGGGTACGCTTTTCTTGGTTAGATAGAGAATAAAACACAGCATTGTAGCCGCGCATTGTGACCTATAAAATGGCGAGTGGCAGGTGGCAGGTGGCAGGTGGCGGCTGTCCCGTCCTATGATAGGTTGTCACTTCAAAAAGAAGCACCAGAAAGAAAAGGAGTGACAATGAGAGCAAAAATGGTTTATACAGACGACTTTCGTAGGAAGGTCGTCCAGGAGGTGGTGGACGG
>JAQUCE010000121.1 GCA_028686345.1 Kiritimatiellia bacterium | reverse complement strand
TGACTCCTGCCCCCTGACCCCTGACCCCTGACCCCTGACTCTTATCGGTAAAGTGACAATATGCAAACACCCAACACGTCGTTTGACGAATTTGATCTGGAAGTCAGGGTTGAGAACTCTGCGCTTGCGGTCATGCCTGGACGTTCGGATATTCTGAACGACATCTGCGTTGACCGCTTCTTCGAGTCTCTTAGAACAGAGCGGAATTGCTCTGAGAATACAGTCAGCAGCTATGCGCAGGATCTGGGTCAGTTCGCCTGTCATCTCTGGCCCTCCGCCGCGGCGCAGCCGCCCTTTGCCTGGCAGAGTGTGACGCAGGCTGATGCCCGCGGTTTTTTGGTTAAATTCCATCGCAATGGAAACGCGCCGGCCACCACCCGCCGCAAGTTGGCGGCGTTGCGCTCGTTTTTCGTTTATCTGAAAACCGATGGCCAGCTGGAGCACAATCCTTTTAGCGGTTTGCGTGGCCCGCGCTTGCGGCGCACGCTGCCGGATGTGCTGAGCGTGGACGAGGTGGAGGAGCTGCTGCTGGCCCCAATTGAGGCACTCGAGGAGCTGCGGGCAAAAAAGGGGAGTGTCCCTTTAATCAAGGAGTACGGATTTGTGCGGGACGCAGCCATTTTCGAGTTGCTCTACAGCACCGGCTGCCGGATCAGTGAGGTCACTTCCTTGACCTGGTCGGCGATTGACATGGAGCGCGGCCTGACGGTTGTCAAAGGCAAAGGCAGCAAGGAGCGTCTGTGTATCGTGGGGCAGCCAGCCTGCCGCGCACTGGCGGCCATGCGGGAGCTGGCGCGACAGCTCTGGCCAGCGGCTGCCGGCGAGGGCGCGTCGATTTTTCTCAACCAGCGCGGCCTCCAACTCACACCCCGCTCGATTGAGCGTCAGATGAAAATCTGGCTGGAAAAGGCGCGGCTGCCGGCGCAGCTGACCCCGCATCAGCTGCGGCACAGCTTTGCCACCCATCTGCTGGATGCCGGTGCTGACCTGCGCAGTGTGCAGGAGATGCTGGGCCACGCGAGCCTCTCCACCACTCAGATCTATACCCATATCTCCATTGAGCGCCTGCGACAGGCCTATGAGCAAGCTCACCCCCGCGCCTGAGAAAAGTAGATATCCAGCGCTCCTTATACGGTAAGCAGGGGCTCCAGATCACTGGACATAGGGGGTCAAAATGGTTGCACTTTAATTTTTGAAACCACACTTATTGCTTTTTACGACCGGAGTTTGAAAGAATAATTCGGCTGCGCCGAATTATATGATTCCGCCCCGACAACATGTTTTCAAGGAGCAACATGACTTGCCCTTTGGTCACGCCCCGCCCTACAGCGCGTCAAAGGGGTTGGCAAGTCCTGGCTGCTGAGGGAGGTCAGGGGTTGAGCCTGCGGTGCGAAGCTTGGCATCCAACAGCTTTTCATGCTCATGGTCGTGGCAGTAGATGCACAGCAGCTCCCAGTTGCTGCCATCAGGGGGATTGTAGTCGTGGTTGTGATCTTTGTGATGTACGGTCAGCTCTTTCAGCCGTTTACCCTCAAACTCGCGTCCGCAGGAGGCACAGAGGTGCGGATAGAGCTTCAACGCTCTCTCACGGTAACCGGTTTTGCGGGCTGCCACATCACGATGCAGCTCGGCCCGCACTTTATCACGCTGCTCCGGGGTCAGGGGTGTAGATCGTTTACTCATTTTAATCCTGTGGGCAATAGTTGAAGTCCATGCCGCGCGCGGCCTGCACCTCATCCGGACGGCTGATGCGGGTGTTTACCGGCGCTGCGTTGAGCGATTGCGGGTCAGAGTTCGCCACTGCCGCAATCTCTTTCATGGCCTGAATAAAGGTGTCCAGGGTCTCTTTGCTCTCAGTTTCAGTTGGCTCAATCATGATCGCCTCTTTGACGATCAAAGGGAAGTAGACGGTCGGCGGATGGAAGCCCCGGTCGATCAGTGCTTTGGCAATATCCATCGCGTGCACGCCCTGCTTCGCCTGCCTGGAGGCTGAAAGCACAAATTCATGCATGCATCGGCGGTCATAGGGCAGATCATAATCGCTTTTCAGCATGTTCATCAAGTAGTTCGCATTGAGCACCGCATGTTGGCTGGCTTCGATCAGACCTTGCCTGCCAAGCGATAGGATGTATACGTACGCCTTTAAATAAACCAGAAAACTGCCGTAGAAAGGGGCCGTGTATCCAATCGACTTAGGTTGTTCATAATCCAGCGCAAAGGTGTTATCCTGTTTTTTCACAACGCGCGATACTGGAAGATACTCGACCAGGTTCTCGCGCACACAGACCGGGCCGGAGCCTGGCCCGCCGCAACCGTGCGGTGTGGCAAAGGTCTTGTGCAGGTTGATGTGCATCACATCAATGCCGGCATCACCTGGTCGGAAGGCGCCCAGCACTGCGTTGAGATTGGCGCCGTCGTAGTAAACCAGCGCATCGTGGCTGTGGGCCAGCTCGACTACCTGGTCGATCTCACTGTTGAAAATCCCCAGGGTGTTGGGGTTGGTGAGCATGATTCCAGCCGTACGGTCATTGATCATCCCTCGCAGCGCTTCAATGTCGAGCCTGCCTGTTACCGGGTCGGTTGGAACCGGTTTGGTCGCAAAACCAACGCCTACCGCACTTGCAGGGTTGGTGCCGTGCGCTTCATCGGGAATCAGGATCTCTTTTTTCTCTGTGTTGCCCCGGTCGCGGTGATAGGCGGCGATCAGCGACATGCCGCACAGCTCGCCGTGCGCACCTGCCAGCGGTTGAAGGGTGCAGGCGGCCATGCCCGATATCTCGCACAGCAATGCCTCCAACTCATAAATGACCTCCAGCGCCCCTTGGGTCAGCTCACCCCCCTGCGGCAGTTGCGGCAAAAACGGATGCAGCCCGGCAAAGCCGTCAAGTGCCGCGACTTTCTCACAGATCTTGGGGTTATACTTCATGGTACACGAGCCGAGCGGATAGAAGCCGCTGTCAACGCCGAAGTTTCGGTTTGAAAGCGCCGTGAAATGACGCATCACATCAAGCTCAGAGAGCTCAGGCAGCTCCGCCGGCTGTGCGCGCAGATAGCGCCCATCGATCTTAAGCTGCGCCTCAACACCCGGCTCAAGCTGCGGCAGTGTGACGCCGCGGCGGCCTTGGACTGACTTGTCAAATATAATCTTCATAGTACACTCTCCAGATTCTCAGCTAGCTTGCAGATCTCGGCTTTGGTGCGCATCTCAGTCACAGCCACCAGCAGGCAGTTCTCCATCTCAGAATAAAAACGTCCGAGCGGCAGCCCCGGCACAATGCCTCTGCCCACCAGTTCGCCAACCACTGCGTCGGCCTTTTTCGGCAGCCGGAGCGTGAACTCGTTGAAGGTGGGAGCACTCTCCGCCACCTGGACACCCGGGATCTGTTTAAAGCGCGCCTTGGCGAACTCCGCCCTTGCGTGACAGATTCCAGCCAGCTCGCGCAGACCCTCCCGCCCCATCAGACTCATGTAAACATGGGCCCGCAGCGCGCACAGCGCCTGATTGGTGCAGATATTGGAGATGGCCTTGTCACGACGAATGTGCTGCTCGCGCGCTTGCAGCGTCAACACAAAACACTCCTTGTCATTGCGATCAACGGTACGGCCCACCAGTCGTCCAGGCATCTTGCGTACCAGATTTTTTGTGGTTGCCAGAAAACCGAGATAGGGACCGCCAAATGAGAGCGGAATGCCGAGCGACTGCCCCTCGCCGATGGCAATGTCCACCCCCATCTCACCCGGTGTTTTCAACAGGGCCATGGCAATGGGGTAAACCAGCTGGATCACCAGCACGCCGCGCTTGTGACACTCCTCAACCAGATCGCTATGATCATCAACTGTGCCGAAGAAATTCGGGTTTTGCAGCACAAGCACGGCTGTTTCGTCGCAGAGCACCGCCTTGATCCGATCGCGCTGCGCCTGGCCAGGCGCAGCAGGGATCTTGGTCAGCTTGACCTCTGCGTGGTTGGCCATGTAGGACTCAAGTATCTTGCAATAGATTGGATTGACCCCGCCATCAACGATGATCTGCTCGCGCCCGGTCGTGTTCAGCGCCATCTGACATGCCTCATAAAGCGCCGTGCCGCCGTCATAGAGCGAGGCATTGGAGACCTCCATGCCTGTCAAACGGCAGATCTGGCTCTGATACTCATAAATGGCCTGCAGTGTGCCCTGCGAGATCTCCGGCTGATAAGGCGTGTAGGCGGTGTAGAACTCGCTCCGCATGGTCGCTGCATCCACCGCGGCCGGGATAAAATGCTCATAGTAGCCGCCGCCTATAAAGCAGGTCAGATCAGCGGCGTTTCTGCCTGCCATCCGCTTGAGGCGGCTATGCACCTCCAGCTCACTCATGGCCTCCGGCAGATTAAACGACCGGGGCTTGAGCCTCTTAGGGATATCTTGAAAAAGATCCTCCATCGTCGAGAGGCCGCAGGCTGCCAGCATCGCTTGACTTTGATCCGCTGTGTTGGAAATGTAACTCATCTCTATTTTCCTGTTAGCGCGTCATACGCGGCTGCATCCAGTAACGCATCCAGCTGACTTTGATTGATGTTTGACAGTTTGAGAATCCACCCCTGCGCATACGGATCATGGTTCACTAGTTCAGGGGTGCTGTCAATTTCAGGGTTAATCTCAGCGACTTTACCGTCGATCGGCGCATAGATCTCACTGGCCGCCTTGACGGATTCAATGACAGCGCACTCCTCGCCCTGTTTTAGCTCTTTGCCAACCGCCGCTGGATCAACAAAGGTGATGTCGCCCAGCGCCTCCTGCGCATGATCGCTGATGCCTACAGTGGCGGTATCCCCGTCAACCATGATCCACTCATGTGTCTTTGTGTACTTTCTGTCATTCGGTGTCATACTGTATCTCCTTGTTTAAATTTGCCTATAACTTCGTATGGTTTAAGGTGTTCTCCATTTGTTTTTTATCTTTGTCGTGAACTTTGTCGCAAACTTTGTCGATCCTTTTCGCTCATTTATTTCCGACAACGGTTCCGACAAAGTTTGCGACAAAGTTTGTCTGCCACTCGGGGGCAGGGGGTCGGGGTCGGCATTGAAAGACACCCGGAAATGATCTCCGACCTCCGGCTTATCTCTGGCAAGTTGCTCCGCACTCCAGGCTAAAGCTGTTTTTTTGACCTGGTGACTTGCTGACCCGGTGACCTGGTGACCCGGAGGCATTGCTTAAGACCCTAACCCCCAACCCCTAACCCCTAGTCCCTAACCCCTGCTTTTGGCAGCCAGAAAATCATGCATCTTGCCACGCCCGGTGGCCCGGGTGTAAAACGGCAGAGAGGCCACCCTGCCGTCCAGTTCAGAGCGCGGGCCCTTGAGTTTAAGCGGGGTGCCGAGTTCACAGAGCGATTCAGGCACATATCCCAGAGCAACGGCAAATCCCAATGAGGGAGAGAAACTGCCACTGGTCACCGTGCCAACGGACGCACCTGCGCTGTCCAGTATCTCATCGCCCTGCCGCGCAGCCCTGCGTCCTGGAATCTCGATTCCGACCAGCCGTGAACAACGCAACGAGCAATCGTTCACGACCGTGCTGCCGATAAACTCTTTTGTACTCGACAGCACCCGCTCCAAACCAGACTCGCCGGCATTGCGTTCCGCGGTCAGCTCATGCCCGTAAAGCGGCATGCCCATCTCAAGCCGCAGCGTATCGCGTGCTCCCAGCCCGGCTGGCAATGCTCCCAGATCCATGCAATCCTGCCAAAACTTTTGCGCCAATTCAAGGTTAATATAGATCTCAAAGCCAATCTCGCCTGTGTAACCAGTGCGGCTGACAATCACATGCCGATCGCGATACGAGTTGTGCATGAAGCGGAAAAACTTCAACTCGCTGACTGACTCCATCAGCAGCCGCTGAATAATCCACGGTGATTCCGGGCCCTGCAGGTCAATCTTGGCGGTCTGACTGCATTGATTTTCAATGTGGGTGTCAGCGGCGAGATGCTCCTGGATCCAGGCCAGGTCGCCCTCTTTTGTCCCGGCATTGACCACCAGCATAAAATCATTGCCTCCCAGCCGATAAACAAGGAGGTCGTCGATCACCCCGCCAGCCGGATTGCACATCAAGCCGTAACGGCACTGACCGGTTGTCATTGATGCCACATCGCAGCTGACCAGCGCTTCGATATTCTGCAGCGCGTGCGGTCCGGTCATCCGGAATACGCCCATGTGGTCAGTATCAAAAAGTACCGCCCTTTCACGGCACGCCTGGTGCTCCTTGAGTATCCCTGAGTACTGGATTGGCATCAGGTATCCGCTGAATTCAGCCATTTTGGCGCCAAGCTTTTCATGCAGCGGATATAAACAGGTTTTTTTCATTTAATCGACCTCACAGTTTGTTGCAATAACTCCTGTCAATATCGCATATCGGAGGTGTTTTGTCCACTGTGAGATTTCAGAGGCAAGGCAAATGTACCGCTGAACGCTTCCAACATCGACGGCCGAGCTATTGCCGCTTCAAGTTCGGGTGGCGCAGACCACAGAATCCATCCACTCTCCGCGGCGGAGGAGGCGGGCTTTTTTGAATCCAACGGCTGAGAGATCCTCGCGCAGCTCACTGAAGGTAAAGGTTCCGCCCGCTGGCGTGGCAGCTAACATGTTGACTGCAAACATTGCTCCGCCGACAGGTTGGGTGCGGGTGCGATCCATGACAATATCCCGGATCAGAATCCTGCCCCCTGGCGCCAGAGCTTCGAACACTTTGGCAAACATGGCCTGATTCTGCGCCCGCGAGTTCTGATGGACAATGGCGCTAACCCAGGCCAGGTCAGCTCCTGCGGGCAGGGAGTCAGTGTAGAAATCACCCGCGACCAGCCGCACCCGCCCTGCCAGGCCGGCCTTTTTCATCAAGCGTCTCGCCATGGGGATCACCGCCGGCTGATCAAAGATGGTTGCCGAAGCCTCTGGGTTGAGTTGCAGAAAGGGTATGGTCCAGGAGCCGGAGGCCCCGCCCAGATCCAGCAGATGGTTGAAGTTCAGATCTCCCAGACTCTTGATCAGCGGCATGGCCATGGGATCAGAGATTTCATGCATGGCCTGAATAAATGAAGTCAGGTCGCCGGCCGCGCCCCTTACGCTCGGTTGGCGTTCAGCCGGGGCTCCGCTTCGCACAGTGTGGGCCAAATCGCCCCAGCTGCGGTAGCAGTTGCCAAGGTGGCGCACCATGCCAAGCATACTCTGTGATCCGGTTTCGGTTAAAGTTTTGGCCGCGCTGCGGGTAACCCGGTAGAGCGGCTTGGCGCCGGCACTCTTGGTTAGCAGCTTGAGCGCGGTCAGCGCGTCCAACAGAATCACGGTGGCGCGCAGGTCACCTTTGACGCGCCGGGCGAGCTGCGACGCTTCCATGGGCCGGGCGTGCAGGATGGTGAAAAGATCCAGCTCCGCGGCGGCAATCACAACCGCAGCCGGCTGAAATCCGCGCACCATCTCCATAATCGCTGTGTCAGTGTTTGCTTTAGTTTTCATTAGGTTAGTATTTTACAAAAACTTCCGAATCTCTTCAATGACTTTGTTTCCGCTTTAGCGTGCTTTCGGCCATAATGATAATTGCTGCTGCTTGCAGGTTGCGGCTGCGTAGCACATTTGATAGAATTTATATTTTAGAATTTGCGAAGTCGGTTTGGAACATTGGAATTGTGCTGGGTGATTATGCTGTGCGATTAACGAGTTTTTATTATAATGCCTTGGCAGGATTGGCGATCACCTCTTTACTGGGGTGTTCCGGATGTTATTATGACCGCATCCAGCCGCCGCCAAACGCGAAAGCCCATGTGATTGTCGTTGAGGCCACCGGCTATTGCAACTGCGGCAAGTGCTGCGGCTGGGAGAGAACATTTTTTGGCTTGGGCCACCCAGTTTACAGCTCAGGGCCCAATAAGGGCAAACCCAAGCGGGTCGGTGTAACGGCCAGCGGCACGACCACCCAGCATGGCACCATTGCCGCTGACACCACCAAACTGCCCTTTGGAACAGTGGTTTATGTCCCGGGATATGGCTACGGCAGAGTTGAGGACCGGGGTGGCGCCATCAAAGGCAATAAATTGGATTTGTGGTTTTCGTCGCATGAGAAGGCCCTGCGCTGGGGCCGCAAAAAAATGAAGGTCAAGGTCTGGCTGAGATGAGATTTGGATGAATTTATGAGTGAAACGAGTATTAAAGAGGCACCGGACACCAGCCGGCATTTTTTAAAACAGTGGATTGCGGATGACGTGGCGGCCGGGAAAACCGGCGGCTTGGTGGTCACCCGTTTCCCCCCTGAGCCCAACGGCTATATTCATATCGGCCATGCCAAGGCAATCTGTATTGACTTTGGCATGGCCCGGGAATTTGGCGGTCAGTGCAACCTGAGAATGGATGACACCAACCCCTCCAAAGAGTCTGACGAATACGCTGCCAGCATCAAGGAGGATATCCGCTGGCTGGGTTTTGACTGGGGGGATGGGTTTTATAACGCCTCGGATCTTTTCGACTTGATGTACACAATAGCCGAGAACCTGATCAACACCGGCCATGCCTTTGTCTGCGATCTCTCGCAGGAGGATTGGAAAGAGTATCGGGGCGTGCCGACCGAGCCTGGTCGCGAGAGCCCGTTCCGCGGCCGCTCGGTGGCGGAAAATCTGGATCTCTTCCGCCGCATGCGGGCAGGCGAGTTCAGCGACGGTGCCAGATGTCTGCGCGCCAAGATCGACATGACCTCGTCCAATATTCATTTGCGTGACCCTGTGATCTACCGCATAATGCATGTACCGCATTACCATGCGGGCGATAAATGGTGCATCTATCCGATGTATGATTTTGCCCACTCAATCGAGGATGCCTACGAGGGGGTGACCCACTCGATGTGCACCCTGGAGTTTGAGGTTCACCGTCCGCTCTATGATTGGGTGATTGACCGCATGGATGAGATGAACATGCTGATCATCCGTAATGGCGTGAAGATTCGCCCGCAGCAGCGCGAATTTGCCCGCCTCAATCTTTCGTATACTGTGATGAGCAAACGTAGGCTGCTGCAACTGGTGGAGGAAAACCTCGTGGATGGCTGGGATGATCCCCGCATGCCAACGATCTGCGGGTTGCGCAGACGGGGGTACACACCCGAGGCCATCCGGAATTTTTGTGAGCGGATTGGTGTCTCGAAGTATGAGAGCCTGACCGATGTGGCACTGCTGGAGTACTGCCTGCGCGATGACCTCAACCTGCGCGCCCTGCGCCGCATGGCGGTGCTTGACCCGCTCAAGGTGGTGGTGGACAACTACCCGGAGCACACGGTTCTGACCGCCGAGGCACAGAACAATCCTACTGACGAGAGCGCCGGCTCACGCGTGATTCCATTTGAACGTGAGATCTACATTGAGCGCGATGACTTCATGGAGGTGCCGACCAAGAAGTTTTTCCGCATGGCCCCCGGCCAGGAGGTGCGCCTGCGTGGTGCCTGCATCTTTAAGTGCACAGGTGTGATCAGGAACGCCGCGGGTGAGGTGGTTGAGGTTCACGGAACCTATGATCCAGAGTCGCGGGGCGGAAACGCCGCGGACGGACGGAAGATCAAGGGCACAATTCACTGGGTGCCGATCTCCAGCGCTGTCAAGCTCGAGGTCCGCCTCTATGACCGCCTGTTCACAGTGCCTGAGCCAATGGCGGACCCGGGGCGCGATTTCCGTGAATTTCTCAACCCCGAGTCGCTCAAAATCGTGACCGCTTATGGCGAGCCAGCGCTGGCGGATGCCGCTCCGGGTGCTCTTTTTCAGTTCGAGAGGGTCGGTTATTTTTGCGTGGACAATCGTGACTCAAAGAAGGGCGCCCCTGTTTTCAATCGGACGGTGACCCTGCGGGATTCGTGGGCTAAGAAGGGCGACAAGGTTGTTGCCCGCACGTAGTGAAGTTTCACTCTTTGTGCGTGTTTAATTTATGAAATCAATGAAAGAATATGGAGTTAATAAAGTGGCTAAGAAAGTTAAAGTAAACGGACAGATCATACCCGAGGATGCGATTCAGTTTGAGTTGGAGCGGTTGGTGCGCTTCTATACCGAGAGCGGCGTGACGGAAGCTCAGATCAAGGAGCGGTTGGCCGAGCTGGTGGAGCGTGCAACTGAGCAGGCCATTGGAACCAAACTGCTGATGGATGAGGCCGGCCGGCGTAATGTGCCAGTCAGTGAGGACGAGATTGAGAAGCAACTTGACAAGGTGATTGAGCAAGTGGGCGGCGTGGATAATTTCAAGGCCGCGCTAGCGCAGCAGCAAATTGATGAGGTTGCGTTCAGGA
The DNA here is from genome assembly GCA_028686345.1 of Kiritimatiellia bacterium. GTDB lineage: Bacteria > Verrucomicrobiota > Kiritimatiellia > RFP12 > UBA1067 > M55B167. The sequence goes on along the minus strand of JAQUCE010000121.1, from coordinate 3,476 downwards.
AGCAATTGGAGCAGGGCCAGCGGATCGACAGCTTGATCCAGGAGGCAGCCAAAAGCGTCAGTGATCCGACCGAGAAAGAACTCAAAGAGTTTTATGAGCAGAATAAGGACGACTTCAAGACAGCGGAGCGTGTCTTGGCCCAGCACATCTTGATCTCGCCAGATGGCACCGAAAACTCTTCCAAAGAGGAAGCACTGCGGAGGATTGAAGCGATCCGTGCGCGTATTGTGGATGGAACTCCTTTTGCGGATGAGGCGGCGGAACACTCCATGTGCCCCAGCGGCAAAGAGGGCGGCAGCCTGGGATGGTTTAGCCGCGGCATGATGGTGCCGGAGTTCGACTCCTCAGTCTTTGCTATGAATGTGGGCGATGTGAGCGAGGTGGTTGAAACCCAATTCGGATACCACCTGATTTTTAAAACCGATCATGAGACGGCGGCTGAGGCCTCATATGCGGATTCGCGTGATAAAGTTCTCGAGCTCCTGCGTCATTCGAAACGCGGCAAGGCGGTTACCGCATTTGTTGAAACCTTAAAGACCGGCGCGAGCATTGAGTATTTAGAGGGCTAGGACACGGTCTTCACCGCGCCGCCGAACGACCTCCCGGCGCTAGCTTAAACTTTGTCGCAACTTTGCCGTTAACTTTGCCGGAGTGGAAAGAACGCGCTACGCTGTTTTCGAGGTGAAAAACCTTAAGAGGCGAAAAACCTCCGTCCATTGCATAGCGGCGGACATACTGAAAGCAAACAGTATATCCGCCGCTATGCGGTGGATGATTGCGAAGTATATCCGCCGCTATGCGGTGGATGAGCAAAAAGTATATCCGCCGCTATGCGGTGGATGATTACGAAACAAGCCGCAATAAGGCCCGACAGCCAACTGTTTGCAAAAAACAATTTTTTATCGGACATGTTTGGCTTGGTCGACTCCGATACTGCGAGCGGCCCGGATTTAAGACCGACCCGATTTGATAAATTAACACATAAACTCCAGGAGGTAGCGATAAATGAGCATACACGATTCTCTTTTTGCCCGTGCACTAGCAGTGATTCCGGGAGGGGTCAACAGTCCTGTGCGCGCCTTTGGCAGTGTGGGCGGAACACCGATCTATGTTAAGTCCGGCAAGGGATCCAAGATCCAGACGGTTGACGGACGCGAGCTGACCGATTTCTGCTGCTCATGGGGGGCGATGATTCTAGGTCATGCAAACGATGAGGTGACTGCCGCCATCGCTGCGCAGGCCGCCCTGGGAACCTCGTTCGGCATCAACACTGAGAAGGAGGTTCTACTGGCGGAGAAGTTGACCTCTCTGGTGCCCTTTATGGAGAGTGTGAGGCTGGTGAATTCAGGAACTGAAGCGGTGATGACAGCCTTGCGCATCGCGCGCGGTGTGACCGGACGTAAGTGTCTGCTCAAGTTTGACGGTTGCTACCACGGTCACAGCGACAGTGTGCTGGTCTCGGCTGGCAGCGGACTGCTTACCGGTGGAACTCTTAGCTCCAGCGGCGTGTCGCGGCAGGTTGCCCGCGATACCTTTGTCGCGCCGTATAATAACGCGGCGGCAGTGCGCTCGATCACACATGAAAAGGGTCACGACATTGCCGCGATTATTGTTGAACCAGTTGCCGGCAATATGGGACTGGTGATGCCGGAGCCGGATTTCCTTAAAAGGCTGCGGCGTTACGCGGATTTTTGCGGCGCCCTGCTGATTTTCGATGAGGTGATTAATGGCTTTCGATTTGAGCTTTCAACCTACGCCTCGATGATCGGCATTAAACCGGATCTGATTACAATCGGTAAAATTATCGGCGGCGGCGCTCCGTTAGCCGCGGTTGGCGGCAGCGAGGTCTTTATGCGGGCACTGGCACCCACCGGCCCGGTTTATCAGGCTGGCACACTCTCCGGCAATCCGCTGGCAGTCTCAGCCGGCTTGAAGGTGCTGGAGATTCTGGAGCGCGACAACCCCTATCCGCATATCGCGGCCTGCGGCGAGAGGCTTGCCAAAATTGTCAACAAGGGCGCGAAAAAGAAGGGCGCGCGTTTGCACTGTGCGCAATATCGGGGGGTTTTCACGCTTTTCTGCTCTGACCACCCGGTACATAATTTGACAGATGCGCGGGCCTGCGACACCGCCGCTTATGGACGCTTGTTTCATAAGATGCTGGATCAGGGGTTCTACCTTTCACCATCACAGTTTGAGCTTGGCTTTATCTCCGCCGCCCACAGCATGGAGGAGGTTGAACAGTTTGCCCGTGCAGTGGTTGATGCCTGTGAGTAGTACAAATAAAAGATTGAGGGTTTCATGCGAATATTTAAAGATGCAGATGAAATGCAACGCTGGTCAATGGAGCAGCGCATATCGGGTAATACAATTGGCTTTGTGCCAACCATGGGTTACCTCCACAACGGACATCTCTCTCTGATTGAAGAGGCACGCGCAGAGTGTGATTTGGTTGTGGTCAGTGTGTTTGTCAATCCAGCGCAGTTCGGGCCAAAGGAGGACTTTGGCAGCTATCCGCGTGATGCGAGAGGCGATCTTGAAATGTGCGAAGGTGCCGGTGTGGCGGCTGTTTTTATGCCCACTCTGGACGCGATGTACGCGAAGGATGCCAGTGTTGGTGTGAATGAAACCTCGCTCTCACTGGGGCTCTGCGGCACCTCCCGTCCCGGCCATTTCCGAGGGGTCTGCACCGTGGTCGCCAAACTTTTAAATATTATCCAGCCGCAGGTGATGGTGTTAGGGCAAAAGGACTATCAGCAGGCGGCCGTGCTCACCCGTATGATCCGCGATCTCAACTTTCCTGTTGAGCTCAAAATCGCGCCGATTATGCGCGAGCCGGACGGACTCGCGATGAGTTCGCGCAACATCTACCTCACCAAAGAACAGCGCAGCCAGGCATTGGCTATCGGAGCTGCGCTGACTAAGGCGCATGATTGCTTTTATGCCGGAGAGTCCTCGGCAGATGAGATTAAGCGGCAGATGCGTGCCGAACTGCAGGAAAATGCTTTGGACATCGACTATGTAGAGATTGTGAATGGTTTGGAGCTGCGCCCGGTGCAGAGTGTTGAGATGGGGAATGTGGCTCTGATTGCCGCTTTTTGCGGCAAAACACGCTTGATCGATAACTGTATTCTATAGCGCGGGCAGAGCCCGCACAATAGATTTATCAATTTAACCTCCCACGCCCGGGCGCATCTGCAAATCGGTGCAATAATCCACCGTATAACGGCGGATTTACTTTATTGCAACAAAAGTAAGTCCTCCGCTATGCGGTGGACAGCACAAAAGTAAGTCCTCCGCTATGCGGTGGACAGCACAAAAGTAAGTCCTCCGCTATGCGGTGGACAGCACAAAAGTAAGTCCTCCGCTATGCGGTGGACAGCACAAAAGTAAGTCCTCCGCTATGCGGTGGACAGCACAAAAGTAAGTCCTCCGCTATGCGGTGGACAGCACAAAAGTAAGTCCTCCGCTATGCG
>JAQUCE010000120.1 GCA_028686345.1 Kiritimatiellia bacterium | reverse complement strand
CGCCCAAAATGGGCGGCTACCTGAGCAGTTACCTAATATCAATCCTATTAAAGATCGCTGCATATCCCGGAACTCCTGATGGTTAAAAATCATTGATCAGCATCGTACTTGCTCGAACATCGCCATATCAAGTGAGATGCCCATCAGCCCAGCCTCTTCCAGAAAGGTCGGGGTGTTTCCAAAACCAGTGAAGAAGCCCTGAATATTGCCGTCCGGCGCAATGCCTTTGAGCTTAAAGGCATAAAGATCGCGCATCTGGTATTCACCGTTTTTGAGACCGAGCACCTCGGAGATTGCGACAATCTTGCGCGAGCCGTCGCTCAAGCGCGCGGTGTGCACAACCACATCAATGGCTGAAGCCACCTGGGAGCGCAACGCGGTCAGCGGGATATCAATTCCGCTCAGCAGTGCGCAGGTCTCGATGCGCGAAAGGCAGTCAATGCAGCTGTTGGCATGAATAGTTGACATGCTGCCAGCATGACCGGTGTTGAGCGCTTGCAGCAGGTCAAGTGCCTCGCCGCCGCGAATTTCGCCAATCACCAGCCGGTCTGGACGCAGCCGCAGGGATGAGTGAATCAAGTCACGAATGGTCACCTCGCCATTCCCATTCTTATCCGCCTTGCGTGTTTCAAAACAAACCAAGTGATTCTGCTGCAATTGCAGCTCCGTGGCATCTTCGATCACCAGAATGCGCTCCTTGTCGGGAATATAACTGCTGAGCACATTGAGCACACAGGTCTTGCCAGATGAAGTGGCACCCGAGACAATCATGTTTTTGTGCAGCTTCACACAGGCATCAATCAAATGCGCCCCCTCGGCGGTAATACTGCCATATTCAATCAACTGCTGGATGGTCAGCTTGTCCTTCCTGAACTTGCGGATCGCGATCACTGTGCCTGCTCTGGCCAGCGGAGGGATCACCGCATGCACGCGCGAGCCATCAGGCAGTCGCGCGTCCAGACGCGGATTGTCATCATTCAGCAGACGCCCCACACTCTTGGCAACATTCACCGCGGCGGCCTTGAGCGCTGGCTCGCTGATAAATCTTTGCGTTGACTGCTCGAGCTTGCCTGCCCGCTCAATAAAGATCTTATCAGGCCCGTTGATCATGATCTCCGAGACTGCCTCATCTTCCAGATAGGCGCGGATCGGCTCAAAAAACAGCGCCAGATGTGAGTTTGTATCCTGCATAGTTGCCTCCTTTTAAAAATCGTCGGCCAGCACCGCTCCATTATCACTTTTAAGGTCACTTCGCAATAACCCGCTTTAGAGCAGCCTTCCGTCTTCGCGCTTCGCAGCTACGCCGGACACGGAAAGGCTGGACAACAAACCTTATGCAGCAACCGTTTGTTGTTCACGCTTCAGCGTGCTCTTTGTTCTCTGGCCGATTATTGAGAAGTTACCTTTGTTTCCCCAAACGCGGAGCGTTTGTTTCTAAAGCAGCGGGCTCTTAACCATAAACTTATCAGCCAGGGCGACGACCTCCCGCACATCACACAACCTCTTTTGGTTGCCCGACTAGCTGCTTTAGTGCTTTAGAATCCGAAGATGGAGCGCGAACTTCCTTTTTGCAAAAGCACATCGACCTTGCGTGTGTCACCGGATGAAACTTTGTAAAACTGTTTAACCGACTTATAGCCAGGACAGGAGACCTCAATCCTGTGATTCTTCTCCGGCTCTACCTCAATTTTGCCTGCCTCCACAGTGCGGCCATCCACTTGGAGCGTTGCGTTGGCGGGAGAGACTGAAATTTCCAGGTAGCTCTTGGTGTGCTCTACAACAGCTGGTGGCTGCGCCTCTACCTTGGCAGGCAACGGATCAGGCGTATCCTTGCCGGGCAATGCAACCTCGGCTGCATCATCTTTTTTCGCAATACTCTGCGCTTGGCGTGCCACAGCCTGCTTATAATCAGAGGCGAAAGTTTTGGCTGTTTCCAGTAATTGTGCTTTGCCAAACTCGGGTGTCACGGTTGCAGCCCACCGCAGAAATTCCTTCTCCATTTCAGAGGCGCGAGGCAAATTATTGCTGTCACAGGCTTTTTTAAACTCGAGGTATTGACTCTCAGCCAAGGCCGCATACCGGGCGGCAATCGCTTTTTCAAACTGCGTGCTCTGCGGTTGCCCGATTACCACATCTGGCAGAGCGGCGAGCTGGCGATACTTCGCCACCTGCTCGTTCAACGCTGGCACATCACCCGCATTCGCCGCATTCGCTGTCAGCTCCGCCATTGCAGCATCAATCTTTTTCACCTTGATTGCGCTATCAGCTGCCGCGCACCCCTCCTGGTAGGCCTGAGAGCAGTATGCAACCAGCAAAGGGGCGGACTCTTTCAAACCCAGCAATGGTTGATACACGCTCTCTGCATCTTTTCCCGTGGCCGCGAGTTCAACCACACGGTCAGCGGTAAGTTTGATATAGGCGCTGAACTTTTCCGTGATTTCCGCTCGGGTGTCAGCAATGAACTTGCGCTTCTCATCTACTGGCACACTCTGCCACTTTTTTTTCTCCGCGTCAACCAGCAACACCATGGCCTGATGGGCATTGGCCACTGATTTTTCATCAGATAACTTCTCCGCGATCAACCCTTGTACCACCTGCGCGTCCGGGTAGTCAGCGGCCGCCACCACAACCGTTTTTGGCGGTGACTCAACCGCTGACACTTGGACCGGCTCCTTTTTCACCGGGGTTTCCGGTTGCAACTCCGGCTTCGCCTCAGGTGTCCCAGCCGGGGGTGGCTCCGGCTCTTCAGCCGGGGGTGGCTCCGGCGTATTAACGGATGGTTTAACATCCGTTGCAACCGCTGCCGGCCGCTCATCTCCGATTGTTTTTTTGCCTTTACCGGTGATCACCGCCACACCCATCCAGAGGGCGCCCCCTGCCACAGCCACGCCCAGAACCGCAATTGCCAGCCGCATTATGAGAGTACTCTTGGAAAGATTTTTTCCGCCCTTCTTTTTTTTCTCCGCGCCAATTTTTTTGAGATAGTCATTGATGTCGCCATCCATGGGGCGGGTACCCAAGGTGGCAGCCCCGCCGCCAGGCGAGGTGGCCATGGTCAGCTCCGAGTCGTCAAAGAGATCATCACTCCTGCTGCTCTGCGTTGGGGGAGTCAGTGCAGCATCCAGGTCATCCACCATTGCCTGGGCACTGGCGTATCGATCAGACGGGTTCAAAGCCAGCGATTTTGCGACAATGCCAGCCAAGCGGGGATACTCACTGAAGATAGGATCATCAAAGCAGATCGCTGGCGTAGTTTTGACGCGCGCGATAAACCCGCTCCAGGCTGAGTTAATATCCTGCGGCAACCGCTCATAAACAGGGTTGCCGGTGAGCGCCTCGTAGAAGCAGAGACCCAAGGCGTAAATATCTGACTGCGGCGAACCACGGTCGCCGGTGGCATCGGCAAACTCCGGCGCCATGTAATCAAGGGTTCCGGGCACACCGCCGGTGGTAACTGTGCCACTGACATCACGGGCCACCCCCATGTCAAAGATTTTGCCCTTTTCAGGCCGTCCGAGCGGAGCATAGAGGTTGCCGGGTTTTATGTCGCGATGAATAATCGGCCTGGCATGGCTGTGCATAAAATGCAGGGCACTCAGATAGACCTTAAAAAGTTTGAGTGTTTCGTCAACTCCCAGCCGTCCCTCATTCTTGATTCGCAGGCGCAGGGTCCATCCAGGCATGCCCTCCAGATACTCCATCACCAGAAAGAACTGCTTGTTGCCGGTGTTGGTCTCCTGCTGCATAAAATCCACATACCGCACAAGATTTTCATGATTGTAACGCTGGAGAATTTTCGCCTCTTTGATAAAGCGGTCGGATTGTTTTTCAGAGAAAAGATGTTTAACGGCAACCAAACTTCCGTCGCTCGCGCAGCGAGCCTTGAAAACCTCGCCAAAACCGCCGCGCCCGAGCAGCGACAGCAGCTCATAATCTTCCTTGCCTTTATGGCGCACCACGCGATAGTGAATCTTCCTGAAATCCTCCAGCATTTCAGTAAAACTCTGATAGCGCTCTTCGCGGCGCACAGAGATTGCCTTGGCGACAAACTCCTTGGCGCCTGCCAGAACGCGGAAGACCCCCAGCCGGAATGAGGGCGGTTTAATGGTGCCGCCATGCCAGCGGTTGACATACCCGATGTGCGCATTGCTGCCAAGCGGCTCATAGGGCAGTGAGCCGGTCAAGGCCTGGTAGAAGCAGACACCGAGGCTGAACACATCCGAGATTTCATCACCGCGAAAACCTTCCCGGGTAATGAAATCAGGGGCCATATAATCAAAGGTCCCCTTCCAGCCCGCGGTGCTCAACTGCTCGCTATCGTCTTTTCTCGCAATATCAAAGTCGATTAGCTTGACCTGGCCATCCTTGGTGAGATAGATATTGGAAGGTTTTAGATCGCGGTGCGTGATGCCGCACTGACGGGCGTGGATCAGCCCTGCCAGACATTTCTCAAAGATATCCTCCACCTGCGGCCAGGCAAGCCCGGCAGGGAAGTTTTTGACCCGGCAGGTGAGATCCTCGCCCTCCAGATACTCCATCACCAGGCACTGGCATTCATCAAGTTCACCCCCGCGCCAGACAAAGCTGTCGATATACTTCACAATGCTGTTGTGTGAGAGTCGGCGTAGAATTTCGGATTGCTGCTGAAATTTACGCCGCATATCCTCGTCTTCTCCGGCAATATTCACCACCTTGAGCGCCACCAGACTCCCTTTGCTCAACCCGGAAGCGGTGTCGCTCAATGCGCATGCCTTATAGACACGCCCCTGCGCCCCGTCGCCAATGACTGCCAACAGCTCGTAATCGCCAATCTGTTTTTTTACAATGTCTTCCATTGGTAAATAACTTCTCTCCCTGCTATCTCTTTTCAAAGTAAATCACAACGGCAACAGCGACGGTGAGCACGACAGCGGCCAGGAGCAGTAAAACCACAACTCTTTTGGGCCACGTGCGCTTCGCTTCAACAGCTCCCGCGCACAGCGCGTTGACAGGCGCAACCATCTCGCTCTCCTCTGAATCACTCGCTGGCGTTGAACACTCCACCATGGCGCCATCCGCGTGAAACGGGGTGTCATGCGTCTCTCCGGTCGGGCTGCCGCCTTCATCATCCGCGGGCTGCTCCGTCATTGGCAGCTCTATGGCTTCCAGTGCCAGGGTCTCGACCGGAATGGCCATCAAAGGCCCGGCAGGCAACTTGTCGGCAATCCGCATCAGGATCACCGAAACATTATCCTTGCCGCCCGCGCTGAGCGCGTTTGCAACCAGGGCATCCACAATCTCCTGGTTGCTTTTTGTGAAATTGCTCTTGATGACGGCACTGATTTTTTTATCGCTGAGCATGCGGGAGAGACCGTCGGAGCACAGCACAAAGATATCGCCAGCCTTGACATCCACCGGCGTCATTTCAACATTGACCGTTGGTTGCAAGCCTATCGCACGGGTGATGACCCCGCGCAGCATGGGCGGCAGCTCCCGCTCATCCGCAATGCCGGCCTCGGCCGCCACTGAATGGTCTGTGCTGAGCTGCACCAGTTTTTTGTTTCGGAAGCGATAGGCGCGGCTGTCGCCAGCGTGCAACACAATGGCCCTGTCAGGCATGACCTTCTCAAAAACAATGGCAATGGCGGTGCTGCCACATCCTTGAATCCCCAGCTCCTGGGAACGATGCTCCACCCACTGACTCGCTTTATTAAAGGCTCGCGCAACCAGAGCGGACGATGCTTTGGCGGTTACGGCATAGGCCGAATCAGGACCGGCGACAAAACTTTCCTCCAATGTGTCAACAACAGCCTGTGAGGCCACCTCGCCGTCCCGCACCCCCCCCATGCCATCAGCCACACAGTAAACACCATACTCAGGCAGGCTGATCAGGGAGTCCTCGTTGTTTTTACGGCGCAAGCCCACATCAGTTTTTTCAGCGGACGTAATAAATGTAAAACCAGAGATCACAGACGATCCTCGCTTGTTAATTTTGACCGGCCGCGTCGCGCATTGCCCACATCCGTCTCACCACCGGGTCACCGGGCAGACCTATTGCGAGAACCTTATCGCGTATTGCAACCTGTTCCTCTAAGGAGGCCATTGAAAACTCATCATTGAATTTCAGAACCTCTCCGCGGTAGTTTTTAAACGCTTCAACCAACCACTGCTTGATCGGCACTCCGCCAATGACGGCCGCGCCACCCCTGCTCTGCATGCGGCAGGCGATCCCGGCTGCAATAACTGCGTCACGACCGCTGCTGCCGGCAGCCTTTGCAACCAAAACTTGAACCAGCCCGTCGCGCAAATCAAGAAAGGTTTTCAAACGTTCAAGTTGTGTTTTCAAATCCCCTGCAATCAACCATGCGTTAGCCGGTTGATCCATAAACGCGAGAAACACATCGATTTTTTTCCAAAGATCGCTGGCCTGCGTCAACAGCGGCACAAAGGCCAGATCCGCGGAGAGCACTGGATCCAGCGGCTCAGGCAGTGCACTCAGATACGCGTAAAACTCCTCCGCTCCCAGCAATCGGTCATAATCACCTGAGGGCGTTTTTCGACTGCGGCGCGGCAGCGCCGCAGCCAAGGAGTCACAGGCAAAGACACGCTGCATAACCTCAACGGCTTTAAAGTCAGCCAAATGCGGAAGCGTGGAGCCCTCACGCCCGATGATATTTTCGATTGCTTTGAAGAGAACAGTTATCTGACCACCAGTCACTCTCAGATCAATATGGCTTTTCTCCAGGTTCTGACGCGCCGTTGAAACGCGAGGATCCAGCGCGCAGGCATCGGACGAGGGCAGCTCCAAATTGCTCTCCAGCACCTTTTTACCATCCAGCGCCTGCAGCTCCTGAATCGTCTGCTCGTAAACCGCGCTGCTGCGGGCTAACCCCTTGACAACCGGTGTCAGTTTTTTGGCCTTGTTTTGAATCACCCGCTCCTCGCTGGCACAGGCCTGCTCCAACGCCGCCACAATCTCCTGATAGGGCGGCTTTTGACCAGTTAACCTGTTCAGGGCACTCTCCAGCGCGTCACACTCGGCCAACAGCGCCTGCAGCTTGACCTGCGCTTGTTCCAGCTCCTCTCTCAAAGGCAGCAGATAATCAGGGAGCTTGGCCTGCGCTTGACTCTGAATCAATGCCCCGGCATCATCCGCAACACTTTTAATCAACGCTGAATCAATATCATCACGGGCAATAGCGGCTTTGTAGCGCAGCCAGGCATCGAGCATGGACTTGGCATAGAGCACTTTCTCGCGCTCGTCACCTGAACGTTTGTTCCACTCCCAGGCCTCGGGTTTTTCGCCCTGCAAGAGGCCCAGATTACGCGCGACCTTGGTCCAGTCACTCTCCCTCAAAAATGTTTTGGTTTCATTCCATTTCTCCGCGGTTATCTCCCACAGAGCGATCAACCGCCGCAGTTGCAGTATTTCCACCTGCCGGGATGTGGCATGATGCGCGGTCTCCGCCCTTGCCAGCATCTCGCCGGCAGCGGCGAACTGCTCTTTGGCCGCAAGCTTGCGGGTCTCGCGCACATAGACATCCGCTGAAGGCAGGAGCCGTTTGTAGAGCTGATACGCTCCCACGGAGACCACCAGCGTCAGAACTATAATCAACAGCCTCAGCCAGGTGTATGAGCTGGCGCGGCTAACAGCTCCATCGTGGAACTCTGCCTCCATCTGCGAAAAGCTGATCTTGTCGCCATCTTTGAGCAGCCGCTCTTTGTCACTGCGCAACGCAACGCCATTAACGGTTGTGCCGTTCTTGCTGTTCAAATCCCTGATCCAGCACCGGTAATCCTCATGAATCACAATCTCAGCGTGGTTGCGCGAGACAAGCATGTCGAGAAAGACCAGCGATGAGGCGGGGTCTGAGCCGATGGTGAATTTGGGCGGCACCAGCTTTTTCTTTTTGCCATGCTCTTTGCCTGAGAGCACCAGCAGCTCAGAGCACTGTCGCTTTTCCGAGCCCCGCTCTGAGACCGCATAGAGAATGGCATTGCCAATGCCGATCTTGTCGCCATCCACCAGTTTCTTGGCTTGGATGCGCTTGCCATGGCTGAAGGTGCCGTTGGTACTGCCCAAATCCTTGAGATGCACGGCCTTGCCTTTCCGGGTCAGGCTCACATGCCGGGAGCTGACAAGATTGTCTTCTTTTGGAATCGGCCAGTCACACCGCGCGGAGCGCCCGACAACCAACTCACCGGTGATCTCTTGCGTACTGATCTGGTGAATGACTCTGTCTTTATATTCAAGGCGTATAAGCATGGCTTTAAAGCTCCAAATTCCATTTACGAACAGTGTAATAACGCTGATCACTCATCTCTGAAAAAACGCCCTTGGTGAAAACCGAGACCTTACGCGCCATTTTCAAATCTCCGCTCAGCTTGCAAGATTCAAAAGAGAGCTGCTGGCTGTTGAACCAGAGTGCCTCGCTCTCACGCAATTTGGAAAGCAGGCGCAAAGACTCCTTTTCAGAAACAGCATCCTCCTGTGGGACAACCCGGCTCAGCAAGGCGCACAACTGTTTATCCAGCGACATCCAGGTGCCAGGCGCCATGCGCTCAAGATCATGACGCACCTCATCCAGCTCATCTTTAACCGAGAGCGCCGACAACCCCTGTGTATAAGGCCAATAAGAGAACTCCAACTCATCCGCCACATAGATTAACCGTGATGAGAGCATATTCTCAACCCTGACCTGCTCGTTGGCCGGGGCCTCCGCCCGCGCGACAATCCGCCGCCGACCGTGCCGGAACACGCTGGCAACACCAAACCAGGAGCCATTATCGTCACGCAGATAGGTGACCCGGGTATAGGGGATGCCGTTCTTTTCTCCGAAAAAAATCGCCAGCGTGGAGGGTTCATTAAAGCGCCAGACACCGCCGCCGCCTGAAACCATCTCAATCCAGTCGCTCACAATCTGAGGCTGGGTCATGGAGGCCAGCCGCAAATCAACCTCCTCCTGCAAGAAGATACGTACCGGCACATTCAGATCACGCCCCACAAATCCTGAAAACATATAGCCGCCAACCAGCTCCCCTTTTTTAAACGTGCCATTGTCAGGGTAGCGCAGATCATACTCGCCTTTGGCAATACCGCCGGAAGGTCCTGGTTCAAAGCGATGCTGATAAGCCCCCTGCTTGTTTTTGGGCCACTCGATTTCCAGCTCCGGCGGCGGACGCCGGGGGCGGAAGATCACACCGATTGCCAGTAACACGGCAATTGCGCCGATAATCACAATGACCTTACGCTTCGCCCGTCTGACCTCGTGGTCTTTTAAGGTCTGAATCTCATCCGGCGTCGCCGCGCGGGTTTGCATGGTGCGCGTAGCCCCCTCATCATCATCATCATCATCATCATCATCGTCCCCATAGCCAGCATCAACAGTGAGCGTAGGGGCGAAAAATGTTTCGCCCTTACATTTTTCGCCCCTACTTTCGCCCGTACTTTCGCCTGTACTCTCGCCTGCGTATTTCAGCTGCAACTCCGTGGTTTTACCAATTTTCAACAGGCTGCCAGGCTTCATCTCAACCCGCCCTTCAACCGGCTCAGTGTCAAGGAAGGTTCCATACTGGCTTAAATTCTCGACCATGACAACTCCGCCTTCCAGGAGCAGACGCGCGTGCCTGCCGGAAACGTCCATGGCGGAGACCTTGATTTCAACTGAGCGGGAGCGGCCGACAATGTTTTCACCCGGTTTTAAAATGTACTCTGCATCTCGCGGTTCCCCGCTGACTAGAATCAATTTAAACATTTTATCAACCTCCCTGCCCCATGTAACCAGAGACACCTGACTCCATGGCCTTGATCGCAATCGGTACAATGATAATAATAAAAACCGCCGGTAAAATAAAGAGCGCAGTCGGGATCAGCATCAACGAAGGGGCGCGCGCGGCCTGGCGCTCCGCTTTGTTATAACGCTGGCGGCGGATCTCCTCGGCCTGCATTTTCAAGGTGCCGGCAATGCTGGAGCCCATCTCACTGCTCTGCACCACTGCGGTCACCAGCGAGCGGAACTCATCCAACTGAATCTTCTCCGACATCATCTGCAGGGCCTCGACCCGCGACTTCCCCAGCTCTGTTTCGCGCAGCATCACGCCAAACTCATCCCGCAGCGCCCCCTGGGGCCCCTGCGCAACCAGATTCCGCACCGCCGCGCCGAAATCCTGCCCGGCCTCCATCGCGACTGTGATCAAATCAATTGCATACGGCAGGCTGCGCGACATCGCCTCCTTACGCTGAAAAGCCACTCTGGCTACCCAGGAGAGCGGATAGTACCAGCCAAGCAACATCAGCAACAGCCCCGCGCAGAGAGCGTACAGCCAGTTGAGGCAGATGATAAAGGTGATGACAGCCGCCACAACCGCTAGAGCCACCCCGATAAAAGCCTGCAAACCGCGCACCTCAACCACATTGACTGGCAGGGCGCCTGCAACCAGATCATTACGGATCTTACGGGTCTGAGCCAAAAAAACCTGCTCCAGCTGATTACCGCTCATCTTGCCCAGCACGTCGATCTCTTTATAAAAAACACGGAAAACCCAGGGTTTCTTCACTGCCAGCGTTGTATGCTCACGCCTGACAATCGAGTTAATACCTGTAACTAAAAAAAGCACGGCCATGAAAACTATTATTTGAATTACCGCAATCTCGGAGTTCATTTGGATCATCTCCTAAACTTTGATTGTGACAATCTTGTTGATCACCAGAAAGCCGACAATCTCCAGCACTGCAACCACTCCCAGCGCACTCCAGCCAATGCGGGTTGTGACCAGCGGCTCCATCAACTGACGATCCAGCAAAAAAAGGATGATAAATGCCATCAGCGGCGCGGCCGCCATTGCAATTGCCTCGAAGCGGCCCTGGGCGGTCATGGTTGCCAACCGGTCCTGGAAATCAATCCGATGCCGAATGGTGTCGGTGATACGGTCAAGTACCTCTGCCAGACTGCCACCGGATTGCATGGTCAGACGAATGGCAGTGACCAGCAGCGAAAGATCCTCGCCTGGCATCCGGTCGCAAAGGCGCGCCAGGCTATCCGGCAGATCCATCCCCAGACGGTACTCATGCAGCACCAGCGACATCTCCTCGGTCATGGGGCCGCCCAAATCACGCGAGACAATCTCCAGACTCTGGGGCAGAGCCGCGCCGGAACGCAACCCGTTCGCCAGCCCCAATGTCAGATCCGTCAGCCGGGCATCGAATTTGGCCTGCCTCTTCCTGATGCGCCCCTTCAACCACCACTTGGGAATCTGAAAACAGATCAACGCCGCGATAAAACAACAGAACGCAATCAGATAAACGCTAAGCACGTTGCAGGCGATCAAGATTGCCATCAGCATCCCAGCGCCCAGCAGCGCCCCCCACCAGCAGGCCTGCGCCAACCGTTGCGGCGTTGTGAAATGATAGATGGGACCACGCTGAACAGCGGCGTCGCTCTCCACATACTTGCCCGCCGCGCGCTCCAGCCCGATCTGAGCCAGCATGGGCGTGATCACCCACACACCCCAAGTGACCGCAGCAAAAACAAGCGTCAACACTGTCAAGTCGTTTAGCATAGTCAGCCCCTTCCTATAACTTACGTTTCACCCGCAATCCCATGTATCACGCTGATTTCATCGGGGGTCAGGGCGCTGTCGATCTTGGATATCACACGCATGACAACGCTTCAAACCGGGCAATCACCAACATGAATGTATAGAAATAATATCACGCTTCGGGGTGGAACGCAACCACTTCAATGTGGTAATTTGACCCATGAAGAGCTCGCGCCTTTTGTCGTGAGCAACGCAGCTCCGATTTCCAATCGGACTGTCCGGTTGGAAACCAAGGCGCGAAGCAAGGAAGTCGTCCGCTACGCTGGCGACTGCGACACATGCGCTGCACTGCGGAGCGCAAGGGTTGTCGTTCGGTGTAGTAGCCGCACTACCAGCGGCATACTGCAGCAGGCTCGTGAAAGGCGCACCCCGGGGTGTAGTAGCCGCTCTACGAGCGGCATACTGTAACAGGCTCGTGAAAGGCGCGCCCTGGGTGTAGAGTTGCTTCTCAGAAGCAATTAGCGGATGCCGGACGATTGTTCGTCAAAGACACGCCATGGGATTTCATTAACTTTGTTTAGCTCAGAGAGCCAACTCACGAAGCAAAGCGACTTCCCAGCACATGCCGCACCTGGCCAGCGGTCAACGCTGCTTTTAAAGCAACAACCGAAAACTCAGCCAGTGGAGCGCTGTTGTAGGCAGATCCAATATCATCCAGATAGTGCGCGTCTGAGTTACGCAGCACCGGTAAACCCAGACACCTCGAACGCCACAGCTCCATCTCGGCGTGTCCGCTCAGCTCCACTGCATCAAAGCCCTCATCGCCTGCCAGGGTTCCCAACTGCGAAGTGACACTGAAAACTGCGCGGTCCAGATGCGCGGCCACGAACATACCATTGAGCGCGTGCGCGTGTTCGCCAGCTTCATGGATCGTTAAGCGCGTGGGCGCGCTCAGCATGCGCCACTCCTGTTCCTCCACCTCATCATCAGCGTTGAGCACATCCTGATAACCGAAGACCTCTGGTTGATTAACGCGCTTTGGCAGCGCGGCATAGACGATCTCAGTCATGGCGGCGGCTTGCTCAACGGTATCAAAGATAACCAGGCAATGCACCTCCTCGGCGGTCATCAGCTCCATTCCAAAGAGCGCTTGCAACCCCGCGCGCTGGCAGGCCTCAGCCACTGCCGGTGAGTTGCGCGAAGAGTTGTGATCAGCAACCATCACGCCGTGCAGCCCCATGCGCTTGGCCCGCCGGACAATCGCCATTGGCGAACTCTCCAGATCCCCGCAGGGTGAGAGACAGGAGTGAATATGTAAGTCAAAGTTGAACATAGCTGCTATTCTCTCAACTCCTGTCGTAAAAAACAAGAAGTTCAGATAGCCATCTTCATAAATTTTTGATTGAAGTACCTCAAGCTTCCAGCTTGAATGAAAATGTCATCTGCAAGCACGACGCCTGCACTACTCCATTATTATTTTTACGGTAACGTCGCAATAACCCGCGTTAGAGCAGCCTTCCGTCTTCGCGCTTCGCAGCTACGCCGGACACGGAAAGACTGGATAACAAGATTTTGATTGCCGCGTCACGCAGATGAATGATATTTTAAGTTGTTATATGAACAAACGACCATCCATTATCTTTGACATCGACGGAACTTTGCTATACGCCCGAGGAGTAGGACGCGAAGCGTTCGGTGTGGCCTTTGAAGCGGCCTATCGCACGCCCTATCCGGATGTTGGAAAGCTCTGTTTTGTCGGCGCAACTGACTCCAATGTCGTTCGCACCATGGCGCAGGAGTGCAATCTCGAGAATACAACCGCTCAGGAAGAACATTTTTTCTTCAAGCTGACGCAAGAGGTTGACCAAGGGCTCGCGCGCACCAAACCAAGCATTTACCCCGGTGTGCCACAGCTCCTGTCCGCGCTGCGGGAGGCTGGGTTTCCGCTTGGAATTATCACCGGCAATATCCGTCCCACTGCCTGGAGCAAGCTGCGCCACGCTGGCATTGACAACTTTTTCAGCTTTGGAGCCTATGGCGATGACCACCATGACCGTTGTGAAATCACAAAAATCGCCCGTGCGCGCGCCCCCTCCCACGCCCCGATTGCCATGCTGATTGGCGACACCCCGCTGGATATCAAAGCCGCTAAATCAAATAATCTGGTGGCGCTGGCAACCGCCACTGGCTGGGTCTCCGCCGCCGAGCTGACAGCTGCCGGCGCGGACCTTGTGCTACAGGATTTCAGCGACACCCAAGGATGCCTTGCACAAATCCTCGCGCTGCTGGAGTGATGGGCTAATCCTAATCAAGCAGCGCAGAAATGAAATGTGTTGCTCGTAGGCTGCCTTCTCAGACCGTACGGTGAGAATGATCTGTACA
>JAQUCE010000027.1 GCA_028686345.1 Kiritimatiellia bacterium | reverse complement strand
AGGTAACTGCTCAATAACCAGCCAGAGAACAAAGAGCACGCTTCCGGCTTCAGGGCGGGTTATTGAGGCGTTACTGTAAAAGTGATAATGAAGTAGTGCAAGCATCTTGCTTGCAGATGAAATTTCATCTAACGCAGCCGGAGCATTTTCCGGGCATGCTCCAGCGTGGTTAGCTGCCCTTCGAGCTGGGCATCATAGAGTTTCTTTAACAGAAGGCCCATTTGGGGACCAGGCTTGAAACCCCACTCAATCAGGATCCTGCCGGTCACTAACGGCGGCGGCAGCGCTGGCTCATCTTTCAGTGCTTCAAATTGATCAACCGCAAACTCCCAGCCCGAGAGGTCACCATTGCTGCACAGAGAGTCCAGGCGGTTCAACTCGAGTAAGTGGTGAATATTATCAAGGCCCAGCAACCTGCGCAAGGTTGCGCGGCGCATCTTGTGCGCGTCAATAAACCGCATGTGGTGGCCCACCAGCTCCTGCACAGCAACCATCAGAGAGTTGGGGAGCTTCAGCCGACTCATGATGTTGCCGGTCATCTTCACCCCCTTCTCTGCATGGCACATAAACCGAATGCGTTTCTCGCCGGTTTTCGGATGCGCCTGGTAGCTGTAGGTAACAGGTTTACCAATATCGTGAAAGAGAATCCCCAGCGCCAGAACAGGATCGCGCGGGGCCTCCACCCCGTCGAGCATCATGCCGGTGTGCGTCCAGACATCACCCTCTGGATGAAACTGCGGCGGTTGCTCCACTCCATAAAGTGCCACCACCTCAGGTAAAAATTGCACTAAAAGTCCGCTCTCCCGCAGCATGTTCAAGGCGATCGAGGGTTGGGGTGCCTCACACAGTGTGCGCACAAACTCCTTGGCAATCCGCTCCACGCTGACGCGACTGATTCTCGGTGCCAGCGCGCAAATTGCCTGCCAGGTTTGCGCCTCAATCGTAAACTCCATCACAGCGGCAAAACGCACTGCCCGCAACATACGCAGATGATCCTCTTCCAAGCGCTCACGCGCGGAGCCGATGGCCCGGATGATCCCGCGCTCTATGTCAGCCAAACCGCCAACATAGTCAATGATTTCGCGGCTGAAAGGATCGCAAAAAATTCCGTTGATCGTGAAATCGCGACGCTGCGCATCCTCCTCGGGGCAGCTGAAATGGATCTGCTCCGGATGGCGCCCATCTATATATGCACCATCATTGCGGAAGGTGGCCACATCAAATTGATATCTGCCACAGAGCACAACTATCACACCGAACGCTTTACCGACGCTCACACTCCGGCCCTTGAAAACAGCCTCCACCTCTTCCGGACGCGCTGATGTGGCAATGTCAATGTCCTTGACCGGACGGCGGCAGAGCGCATCACGCACACATCCACCGGCAAAGAGTACTGTGTGGCCTGCATCCGCCAGTTTCCTGGCTGTGGCGCTGGCAGCCTCCAGCAGTGCCTGATCTGATCTGCTAAAGTCCGCTTTCACCATTTGAACACAACCGTGAATTCATTGTTCAATTTATTTAAACTGATGTCTTGCGTTACCACTTGATTGTTGTGCGTTACATTAATTGTGTAATCACCTAGAAACACGCGGCAGCTGGCCACACCTAATTTGTCGGTGACCATTTTTTCATCACTCCACCACGTATTGGTCATGAGGTTGAGCCATGCTTCGCCGGCAGGGGTGAGTTTCCAATCTTTATCATAGTAAGCGCTGGCTGGCCGCCAGTGGCGTTTCTCCCAGAAGCCCCAAACAAGGAAACTCTCCACCTTTGGGTGGCTGAACGCAATGGTCATAAAGTCACGGGTGTAATTGCTCTGCAGGACTTTGTCGTGTGTGTCAATATCATGCTCCGTGACAGCCACGGGCAGATTGAATTTGCTGTAGCGCTCCAGAATATTGTAAACAACATCCGGCGGGGTGACATCGCCGCCGAAGTGCGACTGAACACCAATGCCTGAGATCGGAGCGCCGCCATCGATCAGATAACGGATGGTGTTTTCAAAGTGATCCTGATGTTTTGTATCAAGGCCGCCGGCACTCAATATGCTGTAGTCATTCAAAAACAAGCGCGCCTGCGGATCACCTTGATGCGCCAACTTAAACCAGTCGATCATCGATTGCCGGCCCAGCAGATCCATCAGGTCGTGATTGGAGTATGGCTCGTTGATCACATCCCACTCATAGATGCGCCCCTTGAGCGGAGTCGTCTGCTCCAGGATGTGATCGCGAACGCGCTTTGCCAGCGCAGCGGGGTTGTCCTTCAGGCTCTCCAGATCGCGCGGGGTGTTCTTCCAGGAGGGCCACACCAGACAGTGACCGCGCACGGCAATGGCGCGCTCTTCCAACCATGCGAGCGCTTGCAGAGTCACCTCCCGCCGCTTGACACTCTCCCAGCTCGGCCATTTAAGATCATTCTCGAAAACAGCGATGGTGAAATATTTTTCAACCACCGAACGGTATCTCTCTCCGTCGGCACTCTGCTGCATCAGCAGCTGCGCATCTACCGCGGAGCCAAAGTGAAATGCGTGCCGTTGCATCACCGCGTGTACCTTGGCATGCTCCAGCGCCTGGCCGTTTACGTCTTTGACAACCACCTTCAACTCAGTTTTCCGGAGGGCATCAATACGCTCCGCCGCAGCCGCGCGCCATGGCGCATCCTCGGCCTGCCCGCGGTAAGTGGCGGACGTAATCGGCAGCTCGCCGATGCTTTTGCCTGCACCATAATTATAGAGCAGCAACTCAGCAATTTGTATGGTTTGAACACGATGGCCCAGCATCAAACCAAACTGGGCCTCGCCAACAGCGTAGTCACGGTCGACCTTGAAAGGATAGTGGATCCGTTTCCAGGTGTGACCAACATCCACGGCGGTGTACAAAAACTTCTCATAAGGGGCGCGGCTAAGCTGCGCGAATACAGTGAATTTGCCATCACCGGTTTCATCTTCTGAGCTGAGTGTACGGGCTATCAGCGAGACAAAAAGTGTCTCTCCCCGCTTCAATGGCGTGTTGATTTGCTGGATTATCTGCACACCCCACGGCGCTTGCGGCGTGGAGGTGATCGCAGTTTCAACAATGCTCCTGCCCGGCGCTCCCGCAACATCCCGGCGCTTAAAGAAACCGTGGCTGTGTTTGCGGTCGGCCAGATACTCCTGCGGGAGCTGCTCAGGCGAGATCAACTCTCCGCCTGGCGGTATCCGGAAACTCTGTTGCAGGCGAGCCAGATCCGCGGACTCTACCGCATCACCAGCTGTTATCACGCGGAGCTGGCCGCAAAGATCAGGTGGCAGCTGACAGAGAGTCAAGGTTATCAATGCAATTTTTTTTATCATAATTTATCTTTCTTTCAATGCCGCTTTTGTTACAGATGAAATTTCACCTCAAGCTTCCAGCTTGAATGAAAATGTTTTCTGCAAGCAAGATGCTTGCACTACTCCATGATCACTTTTACAGTAACGTCTCAATAACCCGCCCTGGAGCAGCCTTCCGTCTTCAGGCTTCGCAATAGCTACGCCCGGACAAGTCGCGCTTCGCAGCTACGCCGGACACGGAAAGGCTGGACAACAAACTTAGGGCAACTCACTGAACACAAAGTATCCATAGCCGTTGGCGGGGACGGTGATCCGTAGCTTTGTCCGAGCACTTTGATCGAGTTTAACCTTTGCCGGGCTCTCGCCATTCGCTGAGCAGCTGGCCTCGCCGCTGAGTCCGGCATAGTAAAGCGGCACCATGATCTCTTTGGAGATCTCCTGGCCAGTGGGGTTGTAAACAGACAGTAGCGCCCGCTCCTGATTATGCGGGTTGACATGCAGCATCCAGTCCAGATCGCATCCATCCGCCCGCCGTCCATGAATCATATCTGACTCCAAAATGGTGCGGTGCTTTTTATACCAATCCACCGTGCGCTTGACCATCTGCTTGGTTGCTTCGGTGTCATAAAGACGCGCTCCTCTGTAGCAGGCCTGCACACCTAGACCAAGGTTAGAACGCATCATGCTCTCATAGTGCTCCAGATGCTCGCTGAGCGGCTCAATAGTTGCGGCCGCCCCTCCGCCGTGATACTGGGTCAAAGGCACAAACATCCACCCCATGGAGGGCGTTTTATCCCATGTGCCGTCGTAGATATTCTGACGGGTGTGAATGCGCTGCTGCTCTCGAGAGAGCGACCAATTAACCTCGCGATAGCCCATGCCGCATTTGTTGGCGCCGCTGAGGTAGTAATAATCCGGCAGATTCATGTATACGCCGCGGCTGCGCAGGTGCTTGTAGAAATCGGTCCAAATACGCCAGTGTACCCAGCGGGAGTCATTGATCCCCTTTTGCAGGGGCGGACGCGCCGTAACATCAACATCCCCCGGATAGGGACCGTCATTTTCAAATACCATGAACCCGCTCTGGTCGAAAAGATTGTAGAGCTTTTTTAGATAGTTTTGTCCCCACTCACTGGTAATAGCTGGACAGCGACCGTGCGCGTTCGACAAGCCCGGCGGGGGAATGATGTCATTGCCTTTGCCGCCGCTGCGTGAAGAGTAGAGTGAGTAGCTACCCAGATGGATCCCTTTGCGCATGGCATAGTCGTTGATGGTTGTCCAATGCGCCAGATAAGCGGGATCATCGTTTTCAGCATTGAAGCCCGAGCCAAACGATAGAATTACCATCTCAAAACCGGTTTCCACTGCCTGATCAATGGCCGCTCTAACCACTTTTTCGTCAGACGACCGGCAATGCAGCATCAGCGGATTTTCAGTCACCCAAGGGGCTGTTGTGCGATACATTTGACGAAGAGCCAATCCGCGGCGCTCGCGCTCGCTAGAGTCATAGATCAGCTCGAAAACCCGAAAAGAGGCGAACTCCTGGTCAGGCTCAATCGTCTGGTCAGGTCCGAATTCAGGCTCCACTTTGAGCAAGCAGAGCTGTTGCAGAGCGTAATTAACCTGTGTCTTATATGCGTTATCGGTTGTCCAGTGAACAGCATGGCGATTGGCCACTCGATGTAAAAACCCGCCAAAGGCCATATCGGTTTCAACGTGGATCGACTGTGGGGCTCTAACCGGGACACCCTCTCTGGTCTCAACCTGATTCTCGTATTCAACAACCGAGAGAGTTTCCGCATTAAAGCGCTCCAGATTGACAGCCTTGCTACTGCGGTTGTGTACTGTGATCCATTTGCTCAGAACAGGTATTCCGTCATAGATCTCATAGTGAACCGAAACCGCAATATCGCGCTGCTTCGCTTGCTGATTGCAAAGGTTCGCCAGCTGCCCGGGATCGAACTCCCCGTAAAAAGCAACCCGGTTTATGTGTAGCCGGACCAGTTCGCCCTCACTGTTGTAATCCGAAGCTCCACCCGATTTATCCATCTTGCCTACGCGGAAGATCTGTGGTTCTCCGGCATTGGCCGGCGAGCTGACACTGCGGAATGTTTTCCATACTCCACCCCCGGGCTTGGCATCCAGATGGATCTGCTCCCCGTCTAAACGGAAACGCAGACACCACGGCTGTGCCATATCCAGCTCTGCATCATCGGAGATCCTGATATGCTCATTTCCGTCAAACATCCCCGCGGCGTTTTCTCCGGGGCGCAGATGAAATTTAATCAGCTGTCCGTTAGTAAACACCAGTGCAATACCTGGACCCCAACTGGCCGTCAGGTCTGTCCCTGGGTCTATCTCAACCTCGAAGACTTTGGCGCCAAGGGGGATTGCGCGTTCGGCAAACACAGCGGTGTTAGGAGGGGTATAGATCTCACCGACCTTTGCCTCATTCATGAAACTGGAGCGGGGGTGGGCTTTACTGCTGTGTACCTGCCAGGCGGGATCCAGGGTTTTAAATTCATCTGAAAACAGAGTCCGCCGCCCCAACGATGACTCCTCCTTGCCCAGCATGGCAGCGTCGTCATTCTCCGGCATACCATAGATGAGGGTCAGGCTTTTCCCCGGGGGCGGCCAGAGTGCACTCGGTGCGTGGTGGCGGCTCCGCTTCCACTGAAGTCGTTCCTGCGGTTCACCTGTTTTGACATCAATCAGCCGGAGCGCCCTTTTGGCACGCTTAAGATTAACCAGCCACTCCTCTGTAAGGAAGGCTTTGTTGGGTTGGCCCTCGGCCCCGCCGATAGGGTAGGTCACTCCGTCTATAGTTATTGAGCCCTCCGGCTCGACTGCGCGAATAACGGCTTCGCCAGTCATGAGGTTGTTGTATCTAATCGTGGTGCCCAGCCGTTGGCTGATAATTCGTTCAATCAGGCCGTTGCTCAAAGTAACGGTTTGATCAGCGTCATTAACTCGCACCTGTGCAACAAAGGAGCTGCGACTGAGCAGCCAGTCCTTTTCAAGCTGATAATTAGGGGGCAGTGCTCCGAATACGAACATGACTGGTAGTGCCGTTAAAAGTGCTGCCACTTGAACAAATTTTTCTTTTTTCATATCCGTATTGTGTCAGAATCGCGTTACTATCTCAATGCTGAATTACTCCGAAAACGGCAGACGCAATTGCCGAGCTGGTACTCGGCGTTCCCGGCATGGGCGCATCCTTGCATCCTTGTCGCGATCTTAACGTGGGCGTTGCCCGCCTTTTTCACACCCCTGATCCCGCGCCAGCTCACCGAAGCATAAAGCGCGATCCAACCGGTTTTGCAGTCAGGTAGCCGCTAGAGTTAAGCCTAACGTTCTTACCACCATTGTATTCGATGGCGCTTAGCTGCTCGGCTGTCAGGCCACTGCTGTCAGTACCGAAACGTACGCTCCATTCAACCAGTGTGCCCGCAAGCGTCAGAGCACCGCTCCAGGTGATGGCGCTGCTATTGGCAAAGAAGAGCTTGCCTGGGCCAAGGGCTAGCGTTCCTCCGGAACCATTAACTGTCAACGTGCCAACTGTATTTGCGGCTGCGCCCATATCCAGCGCGCCGCCATCCAGCACAAAGGGGTTATCCGGATTCATGGTGTTGTCGGCAGCGAGCGCGATGCATCCCGTTTTAATGGTAAACAAGCCTTTATGGGTGTTGCCAGAGTGCGAGAAGCTAACCGTCCCTGCACCGCTCTTGATTATGGGCAGGTTGAGAAAGATCGTAGCCCAGTCGCTAATTACTCCCGGGATGCTTAGATCTGGATTGTCATCACCAGTTACATCAGCAACATTGAGAGTCAATGTTTCACCAGTGTTCACGCAGCAGATGCCTGAGTGGATTGTCGATGGGCTGGTACCTGATACAGTCAGGGTTGCGGGGGATACGTGTCCAACCTGAATTGGGTTACCGGTTACCTGTGCTCCGTTCATTAAGGTCAGCTTATTGATATAGTTATCGCTATGCGCAGCTGATCCTGAGGTGCTGTGTAACACTCCTCCATCAATGCAGATAGGTCGGCCATAACCGGCATAGAATGCTTCGACCAGTATCAAATTCCCGCCTGCTAAGACCGTAATAGAATTATCCATGCCGCCAACAACGCTGTTTACACCATTGTAAACTTGGAACTGAACTGTGGCTGTTGTTCCGTCATTGGTAAAGAAGTAGGGGGTCGCCTCTGCCTCACCTCCATTAATGCTGGCTCCTCCGAGAACACCACTCGCATTTGTGTAATACGCAAGCGTTCTGTTCTCAGCAATTGTGGTGGGGGCAGTTGTCAAGGTTCGCGTATAAACGATTGTCGCGCCCGGCAATCCGTTCACAATGAATGATCCTGTACCTGAGATGTTGCCTGAAAATTGCTGTAGAACTGGCGGCTGTCATTCAATAACAAGCGTTTTTTTGACGGCGTTTTTTCTAGAATACCCCTTTGACTTTTTTTCACACTCGCCTATAATAGGCGCATCAAAGTTTTATTTTATTAACTCAACAAGCAGCAGAGAAAAAGGCGGTATGACAATGAAAAGAAGAATAATCATGGGCGCATTACTCGCTTGCACCTCTCTCTCATTCGCTTACGAAGCGAATTGGGAGTCAATCGATAAGCGTCCCATCCCTGAGTGGTGGCAGAAGGCTAAGTTTGGTATTTTTATTCATTGGGGGCTTTACGCAGTTCCGGCCTATGCCCCGACAGAGGGTAAAAATGTTTACGCAAAATATTCGGAGCACTACGACAACCGCCTGCGCACCAAAAACGAGGCTTTTGTGGAGTTTCATAAAAAGTTTTACGGTGATCAAAAGAGTTACAGCGATTTTGCGGGTGATTTTAAGGCAGAGCACTTTGATCCAGCTGGATGGGCCGAGCTTTTTAAGCGGGCGGGCGCCCGCTATGTGGTGCTAACCTCCAAACATCATGACGGGTTCGCACTCTGGCCCAGCCAGTTCAGCCCGCGCTGGAACAGCGTTTTCGTCGGCCCCCACCGCGACCTGGCCGGGGATCTGAGCCAAGCTGTCAAAGCAGCCGGCCTGCATATGGGTTTCTACTACTCCCTGCTGGAGTGGGGTAATCCGCTCTACTCACCGGCGACGATCGATCGCTGGGTGGCAGAGGTCAACCTGCCGCAGATGAAAGAGCTGGTAACCCTTTATCAGCCGGAGATTGTCTGGACAGACGGGGAGTGGGACTTTGAAGACACTGATCTGCGCAGCGTCGATTTTTTAGCTTGGCTCTACAACGAGTCACCGGTCAAAGAGAGCGTGGTGGTCAACGACCGCTGGGGCAAAAAAACACGCGGCAAGCATGGCGGGCACTACACGACCGAGTATGACTTGGTTCACAGCACAAGCTCCTTAGCCATGCAAAACGTGCACCCCTGGGAGGAGTGTCGCGGGATTGGATCGTCATTCGGCTTCAACCAATTTGAAACAACTGAACACTATATGACTGCAGCCCAATGTATCGAAACCCTGATTGAAAAGGTCAGCCGGGGCGGCAACCTGCTGTTGAATATCGGCCCGCAAGCTAATGGCCTCATTCCAGTTGTCATGCAGGAGCGTCTGCTGGCGATGGGCCAGTGGCTCAATGTTAACGGCGAGGCGATCTATGAGACAACCGCCTGGGATGACCGGCCAGCAACCATGCAGGCGGACAAAGTTTATTACACCAAGAAACCGGGTGCGCTCTATGCGATCTGCACCAGTTGGCCCCAGCGCCCCTTGGTTGTGCCCAAAATTGCAAAAGCCGACAGCGTCACTCTGCTGGGCAGTGAGCTAAAGGTTGATTACAAATGCGAAGGCGGCCAACTGATCATCACACCGCCGCCGGTCAACCCCGGCACCGTGCCCTGTGAACATGCCTGGACATTCAAGATCATCGCTCCATAGCACCGGCACCCCATAGGCGCTTAGGTGACTAGAAAAAACAATTAATTGTCCTTTCCAAAAAGTTGTCTATCGGGTCTTATTGCGGCTTGTTTCGCAATAATCCACCGTATAACGGCGGATTTACTTTATTGCAACATAAGTATGTCCTCCGCTATGCGGTGGACAACAATGATTTTGAAGGTTGTCCGGCGTAGTTCCGCCATGCTACGGCGTGGCCCCGATTGCAGGCGAAGTCGGGTTGCGGGACGAAGACGGATGAGCCAATCAAAGATTTTGAAATCCCATGGCGCGCCTTTGACGAACAGCCGCCTGGCGCCCGCAAATTGCTTCATCCTCCTTCGCCAAGGCTACGGCGGACATGCTGGAAGCAACCCTACACCCCGGGGCGCGCCTTTCATGAGCCTGCTGCAGCATGCCGCTCGTAGCGCGGCTACTACAAAGATAACTTCTCAATAATCGGCCAAAAAGCAAAGAGCACGCTTACGGCTCAAAGCTTCGTTTTACGCCGTGAGCGACATCGGCCGACGATGCTGTGCGACGATAGCGGATTACGATTAACAACCCCGCTCTTTGGGCTCGTCCACCAGCATCGTCGCCGCCATCATCAACTGCAGGCGCGGCCGACCTCAGTAGCTCCGGTTTCCAACCGGACAGTCCGATTGGAAATCGGAGCTACGTTGCTCCCGCACAAAAGACGCGACCTCTTCATTCGCGCGCTTACGCCCTTACCCACTCGCGCACTTCTTCGCTCCGCGCTCGGTGCGGATCTAGTCGCTTACCGAAGGGCAAGACAAACATGGTTGTTTGGTTTCGTGAAAACGATTGCCTAAACTCCTTGTTTTTTGCGACAGAAACTGAGATACTGTGTATTGAATATAAACCATAAAAAGGAATTTTAAGATGAAAAAAACTTTACTCTCGGCTCTAACAATCACTGGCTTGTTGTGCGCTGGCACCCTCCGCGCTGAAGCAGAGTGGACCCAGCTTTTCAACGGCAAAGATTTGACCGGCTGGACCGCTAAGATCAAAGGCTATCCTGTTGGCGAAAACTTCGGGGAAACATTCCGCGTTGAGGATGGTCTGCTTAAAGTCCGTTATGATAAAGGGTATGACAACAAATTTAACAGCCGCTTTGGTCACCTCTTCTACCACCGCCCTTTTAGTAATTACGTCCTGAGGGTGGAATATCGCTTTGTGGGCGAGCAGCTCCCCGACGGTCCAGGCTGGGCCAAACGCAACAACGGTATCATGCTGCACGGACAGACACCGGAGTCAATGCGCGTTAATCAGGACTTCCCGGTCTCCATTGAATACCAGTTGCTGGGAGGTCTCGGCACAGGCAACCGAAGCACTGCTAATCTGTGCTCGCCAGGAACACATGTTGAAAAGGATGGCAAGCTCTATACCCCGCACGGGCTGAACTCCACCTCTGAAACATATCACGGTGAACAATGGGTAACCGTTGAGGCAGAGGTGCGCGGCAGTAAATCCATCATACACCGCATTGACGGCAAAACCGTGCTGGAGTATCAGAAGCCGCAATACGACCCGGGCGACGCTGATGCCGCTCTACTGATCAAACAGAACAATGGAAATGTTCTGATTGAGGGAGGAACTATCTCAATCCAAGCTGAGAGCGCCCCGTGTGATTTCCGGAAAATTGAGATCAAAGAACTTGACTGACTTTAAAGTCGGTACGCAAAGGATACAAAAGAACGTGAAGGCTTACGATTCAAATGCTTATGTCAAACTGGAAAGTTACCCATTTAAAACCAAACACGGAAAAAAAATTCTCTCAGTATTGTAGGCTCTATGATATCCCTTGCTACATACCTATGCGGAAAACCACCCGTACCTACCAACGCAGAAAACATGATGTTGAACTCCCTGTTTTCCCTGGGTATGCCTTTGTGTGCTACGGTG
Source organism: Kiritimatiellia bacterium (assembly GCA_028686345.1). GTDB lineage: Bacteria > Verrucomicrobiota > Kiritimatiellia > RFP12 > UBA1067 > M55B167. The sequence goes on along the minus strand of JAQUCE010000027.1, from coordinate 40,665 downwards.
AGAACAAACGCTTGGAGATTCTCAAGTCAAATTTAATTGTCAAGGTCATTGAGCCCTTTAAGCCGCGCCTGTTTCTACGTGAGTTGATTATGGTGCGCCGGGCCTTGCGGGTTGATCCAACACTCAAAAGTGCCCCGGTGCTGAAAGAGGGACAGTTGGTCCGCATCATCAGCGGTCCGTTTATGGGAACCGAGGGAGTTGTCCAAAGAGTCTCACGTAAGATGCGTGTGCTCCTGAACATATCTATTATTGGCCAGGCCCTTCAAGTCGAAACCAACCAAGACACAGTCGAGCTTATATAGCCAGTTATTAAGAACGACTGTTGATCGGTCTTTTGCTTTATTTGTAAGTTTTTTATCTCTCACAGAGGCACAGATGTTTTACCCGTGAAACGATAAGATCACTTTTAAAAACATGACTTGTAATTTTAACATGGGACTCTGCGCTTTAAATTTTTAGTGATTATGCAAACGCTCGGCGTAACATTGCCAAGCTCTTTGGCAGGGCGGTGCGGTAATCCTCTTGGCCCTCAAACTCCAACGAGATATATCCCTTGTACTGGTGCTGCTTCAAGATTGAGGCGATCCGGTCATAATCAAGCTCCAGCGTGTAGTAGATACCGCCGCCATAGTAGGTCTTGGCCTGCACAAACACACTCTGCGGGGCAATCGCCTCCAGCTTATCATAAGGCTCTTCCAAAAAATTACCGGTGTCCATCAGAACCTTCAGCCAGGGGGAGTTGACAGCATTCACAATGCGCAACAGCCCCTCGGCAGTGCGTGCCAGCCCCCAGTGATTTTCCAGCGCCAGGGTCACGCCGCACCTTTCCGCGGCGGGCAGACATTTCTCAATACTCTCAATCACCCAAGGGTAGGCGCCCTCGTCGGTGCAGCCAGCGATCGGCGGCTCAATCCCGCGGTTGTCCATCAACTCGGCAAAGTTTTTGGAGGTTCGCCAGCGCCCGGTGTTGAGCCGCATACAGGGAATGCCCAGTTTGTAGGCCATCTCGATCATTGCAATCGTGTGATCAACATTCTTCTGCCGTTCCACGCGATCAGGGTGAAGGAATCCTTGGTGGATCGAGAGTCCGCACAGCGCAATTCCATTCAGCATCGCCCGTTGCTTCAACTCCTGTAGATATTGGTCATCCTCCCGGTGCATCTGCACATGCAAAATGTCCAGCGCATCAAAGCCCATCTCAGCCGCCAGATCAATACACTGCTCAATCGGGAGCTTCAGACCCTCCTGAAACCGCCAGAATGAGTAGGTGGCAAGCGCAATCGGATTGGAGCACCCCCCAGTGGCACCCTCCCGCGCACGAACGGCACCGCTGCTCCGGCACCCGGCGAGTGCCAGCCCTGCCGTGGCAGCACTGGCAGCTAAAAAAACCCTGCGGTTGATTGAGTTCATAGATCCTTTGCAAAAGAGAGAGAGAATCGAAGAAAAAAAGGATGGGCGGCACCGTCAATGAGATCAGAGCGCTGCGGAAGCCCGCATTAATGGTCAAACCAGGACCTGACGCTTCGGAACAGAGACTCTATCCGATACTTGGTCTATACGTATGCCGCCCATCAGGATAGATGGTATGACTTTCCTGACTGTTTGTCAACCCCCTGAATTGAAAATTTTCAAATTTTGTTTTTGACGAGCCTGTTTTTGGTACTTAGAAGGCGATTTCGAGTATGTTTTTGAGGTGTTAAGGGGGCTGGATGCGCGCGGCGCGGTAGGGGAGGAGTGCGCGAGTGCGCGAGTGAAGAGGTCGCGCCTTTTGTGCGGAAGCAACGTAGCTCCGATTTCCAATCGGACATGTCCGGTTGGAAACCGGAGCTACTGAGGTCAGCCGCGCCTTCGGTTTACGATGGCGGCGACGATGCTGGCGGACGAGCCCACGCATGATCCCAATCTTCCACCAACGTCGTCGCGGCGATGGCGCCCGCAGAGCGACTGCTACACATGCGCTGCACCCCGGAGTGCAAGGGTTGTCGTTCGGTGTAGTAGCCGCTCTACGAGCGGCATTTCGCAGCAGGCGTGTGAAAGTCGCGCCCCGGGGTGTAGGGTTGCTTCTCAGAAGCAATTAGCGGACACCGGGCGTTAGTTCGTCAAAGGCACGCCGCGGGGTTTCATAATCTTTGTTTGGCTCATCCGTCGTCGTCCCGCAACCCGGCTTCGCCCGCAAGCGGGGCTACGCCGTGGCATTGCGGAACTATGCCGGACAAGGGCCGCCAACCCTACACGTTTCAACTTTTCATGAAGTTTGCATGTCACACGGCTGATGCAAACACGCTACGGTTTGTTGAGGTGAAAAATCTTAGAGGTGAAAAATAGGCATCCACCGCATAGCGGCGGATATACTGAAAGCAGCACAGTATATCCGCCGCTATGCGGTGGATGATTGAGAAGTATATCCGCCGCTATGCGGTGGATGGTTGTGCAGCCACCACAGGCGGGACGCCTGTGCTACCTTAAGAACTTCAGACCACTGGACATAGACGCGAAAAACTTAATTTATTTTCCTGTACCTCTGTTTTTCTACCTAAAAAACAGCCTGGCACACCCTCTGTGCCCCTCAGTGTCTCAGTGTCAAAAAATTGGTTGCCTGCCTCTGTGTCGCACGCAGACAGGCGGCGGCCAGCTGCTTTAGGAGCGCTCAGGGCCAAAGGGCTTAAAGGTAATCAGCAAACGAGGCAGAAGTGTCAGTGCGCCGAACAGGGCCACCACCATCGCCGCGCTGCTGAGAACACCAAAGAGGATGCTCGGCACAAAGTTCGAGAAAACCAAGAGCATGAAGCCGCAGATAATCGTCACCGAGGTGTAAAACATAGCAGAGCCGACACCATGGTGTGCGGCGCGCATGGATTGCAGATAGCACCCGCAGGCTTGAAACTCCTCGCGAAAGCGGACGATATAGTGGATGGTGTCATCAACCGCGATTCCAATGCTAATTGAAGCGATCGTAATGGTCATGATATCCAGCGGGATATTAAAGGCCCCCAGCAGGCCCAGCACCATCAGGGCTGAGATCAGATTGGGAAAGAGCGCGATCAGGGCCAATTTTATTGAACGGAACAAAGCCATGAACATGCCCAGTAAAATCACAAACACCACGCCCAGCGTCAGGATCTGAGATCTGAACAGGCTTTGCAGCACGCTGTTGTAGAGCACCAGCGTGCCATTGACAACAACCGAGCCTGGAGGGAGGCCTAGCCCATCGTTCAACTGCTGGGTCAGCCTTTTCAGGAAAGCGTCCCGACGCAGCTCCGGTTGTGAATCAAAAACGCGCGCGGTAATGAGAAACTGATTATGCTCAACGCTCACATACGGGTCAACCAGCAGCTTTTTGGCGTAGGGAGGCAGCTTATCCGCCATAATGGCCAGGTCAAAGGCATCCAGCGGAACACCATTGTTCAGCATATCGGTGACACGTGCCAGCGTGGCAAAGGACCACACCTTGCCGATCTCGGGCTGGAGCTCGGCAATGGCGTGCGCCTTGCGCACCACCTCCAGCTTGGCAGGGGTGTACCAGTATTGAGCTGATACGCTGGCATCATCCAGCTCCCCGAAATCATCAAACTCGCTCATTTCATCCGCGGAGAGTTTCCGTTGCGGAACCGGAGCGGCTTTCTTTTCTTCCGGCAGGTTGACAAGGATATCGAGCGGGGTTGTGCCGCCCAGTTGGCGATCAATAAAGACCATGCCGCGGTAAATCTCCGAACTCTTTTTAAAGTGGTTCACAAAGCTGTTTTCAACAGTCAGGCGGCGCATCCCGAAAACAATAAATCCAATTACCAACAAGGTGGCGATCCAAACCCAGCGGCCCCGCTGCTCAGCGGTTAAGACCGCCTGCCTGATCACCGCGCTGCCAACCGTGCGCGTCTTTTCGGACTCCTCTTTTTTAAAGAGCATCAGCAAGCAGGGAAAGAGGATAAAGGAGGTTGTAATCGAGACAACCAAAGCCAGGCACATCATCAAGCCAAAATCCTTAACCGGCTTAATATCACAGAGCACCAATGAGCCAAACCCGGCGATGGTAGTCAGCGTGGTGAACAGCGAGGGTATCCACTTCCTGGACACGGTTTCGCTGAGTAAATCCGCCAGCTCCATACCCGGGTGCAAGTCTGCCAGCTCCCGGTACTGCACAACAAGGTGGATCACCAGCGACATATTCATGATCAGCAGCAGTGAGATAAAATTCGAAGAGATGACCGTGACCGGCCACTCGAAAACCCCCAGCAGCCCCACCATCACAACCGTTGAATAGGCGCAGCAAAGCACCGCCGCCATCACCCAGCGCAAATTTCTGAACAGATAGGTCAGGATCAAGGCGATGGCGAGGAAAATAGCCACGCCGAAGATCTTCAGATCACTGCGAATAAAGGCCAGCATGTCATCGCCGACCATCAGGCCGCCGCCCAGATAAAGCGTCCCCTCGCTTTGCCAGGGCTTTACGATCTTGCGCAGTCCGGAGATCATCTCATGGATATTCTTGTTGCTGATTTTCTGCTGCTCTCTGAGCCGCGGGGTCAGGGACGCGTAAATTTCGCGGTTTTTTTTGACATCCAGCCCCTTGTCGATGGCCAGTTGGCACTGCGTTCTGAGGGCTCGCACCTCATCAAGCTCCGGGCTGGCGGCAACCATGATTGCCAGCAGCGCGGTTCGTCCATCATTGCTGATCAACTGCTGTTTGTAGGCCTCGCTGGCCAGCAGCTCGCTCTTGGCCATCTCAATATCCGTGCCGGGGTCATCCAGGGTTCGGATATTGTCAGAGACCTTGGCCAGCGGCACCGGCGGGTTGCGGAAAAGAGGGACATCCAGCAAGGTGACAACACTGTCAACATGCGGGACGCTTTTAAGCTCATCGCGCAATCGACGCAGCCGGCGCAGCCCCTCCGCCGTGAAGATCTCGCCGTCATTCGGCGTAAAGGTCGCGACCATCAGCGAGCTGGATTCATAGCGCGCCGCTATCTCCCGGTAGGTGATCAGCTGGGGATCATTTTCCAACATCAGCGAGTCGCTGGAGGCGTCCAGGAAGAAATGATCTGTCTGAAAGAGAAAAAAAACCCCTACTGCCAGCATAAACAGCAAAGTTTTTTTAGGCGTATGGAGAACCACGTGCCGGTATATAATTAATATTAGGTGATTCATACACAAGTCTTCAGAGCCAGTGGTCACTTGTCAAAGGCGTCAACAGTAAAGCTCTGGTCTTTGCTCTCCAGACTTTTGATCAACTCTGCCGGTGATTTAGTTTTCAAGAAATCATCAAATTGTGAGCGATAGGAGGCGAGCAAGCTGATGCCCTCCACCTCCATGTCATAAATCGCCCACCGCTCGTTGCGCAGCGCAAATTTATAATCCACGCTAAAGCCGCTACCGGAATTTTTCATCGTGGTCTGTATGTTTCTTTTTGCTGTGCCGAGTTCAATGTTATCTCTATAGAAGACCTTCACATTGGTGACATCCAACTGGCTGAGCTTCCCGTAATAGGTGCGCTTCATTAATTCAAAGAAGGCTTTAGTGAACTCCACCCGCTGCCCCGCGTCCAGCGCGGCCCAGCCGTTTTTACCCAGCGCCAACATGCTGATCAGGTCAGTGTGGCAGCTCTCTTCCAGCAAGCCATCAAACAGGCCCAGTTTTTGCGCATCGGTTGTCTGACTATCCTTAAGAATGGCGATTCCCTGGTTGAGCGTGCGCTCCATAATGGCCTGGGTGGCAAGCTTCGCACTCTCCTGCCCCAATGCCGCTGTAGCGAACAACGCCAGCGCCAGGGCCCTTGTGATTGTTTTTTTCATATGTTTTTATTCCTCTAACTTCTTGCTTCTGTTCTGTTCATAGGCATCATGCATGAATCGGTATGGGTCCAGGCTGGATGCCTTCATGTCTTCATATGCACCGATGCGCAGAGAGGTGTGATTCACCACATCGCCGCCGCTGATCGACAAACTCACCCCCCACGAATCAATGTAAAAGACCGGGTTCAAAAAGAGATCGGGCACCATTCCAATCGAGTCACGCAGATTGGACGGCCCTAAGAGCGGCAGGTGTACCGCCATCCATGAATCAGCTCCATAATGGCCTAAGGTCTGCCCAAAGTCTTCGTCATAAGCCTCCCATTTGTAATAATTTTCCGCCACATTAAACAGGCCGAGCACCCCCGCGGTGGTGTTAAAGGTAAAGTTTCGAAGCTCCCCCGCCGCACCGCGCCACTTCATTTGAAGCAGATTGTTGACCACTCTTTTCGGAAAGCCCAGGTTTTTAAAGAAATTATTAACCGACTTGCGCACCGGCTCCGGCATCACGGTCTTATACCCCACCGAAACTGGCTTTAAAGCATAGAAGTACAGCTTGTCATTCACCCAGTAAAGGCCGCGGTTAACCGACTCAAGCGGATCAGGGACTTTAGTTGCACCTAGCTGCAGCTGGATATCATCCTCAAAATCATCGAAAACATCATCCTCCCCCAGCGTGCGGGATGCTATCGCAACGCAGAGGAGTGTCATAAGAACAAACTTCATAAAAACCTCATTATTCCTCATATTATACCGAATTAATTGATCCGCGGCAACCACTGCCTGTCAATTCACAGGCGCGAATTCACCGATCTCATCCTGCTCATCCTTATACTTATAGCTGAACCTGCTCTCCAGCTTCACAGGGGTCATCACAGGCAGCGCGGCATCGCCCCCCACCTGCCGCGGCAGATAGCTCACGGCACAGGCCAGAACCGGACGGTCGAGCTTGTCGCTCTCCAGCACCCTGTGGCCGGCATAGGTGAACCGCTCCGTGCTGTCGTCCAGCTTGCGATACCAGCCTTTCAGCTCTCCGGCGGCTGTGTACAGGTATAGATCCTTCCATAGCTTCTGCACAAAGAGCGCGGGGTCGGAGTAGCGCTGCAGGGGGTTGCGGTAATCCACCGAAATAATCCTGCGCGCCTCATTGTAGACTCTCTCCTCAGCGGGCGGATAGTAGACCGAGACGATCGACGGCGCAGAGTAATAGCGCTTGCCCTTTACAAAACAGCCGACATCCACGCGACCGCTCATCAGCCTGCGCGGGCTGCCATCACGGTTCACTGGACGGTAAAACCCATGCCAGCCAAGGGTTATTTCAACACGTGAGCCATCCGCGTTCAATCTCTTGATCTGCACTTTTTGCGGATCACCCTGCAGCAAAACCCAATGGTACTCAGCTGTGCCCTTGACCGCTGCCTGAGCCTGCACCACCATCTTCCGCTCATAGCCGACACCCCGCGCAACCCGCCCGATGCTGCAAGGCGTATTTAAAAGCACCTCCGGCATTCGATCAAAGTAATCAACCCCGGAGATGTTCTGATCCTCGCGGGTGATCTGGAGGGTTACCACTGGCGGCACATCATCGGGCTTCAGCTCATGCGCCATCTGCACCAGATTGGTTATATGCAGATCTTTTCCATCGAAAACAGCTGGATGTGCCGCACCGTCCAGATAATCCTCCGGCTTTTTGAGGCTACCGGAGTTGTAGCGCAGCAGCATCTGCAGCGTGGGTGCCATCAATTTCGATCCTATCAGGTATTGCTTGGTCTCCGGCGTGAACGCTGCCATGGCAGCTGCAAAGGCCTGCAAAAAAGGCTTGTCGCTGTAAGAAGATCCTTGTACAACGGTGTAAAAGGGGGCGTTCATTGGAAAGAGATCCCCCAGCTCACTGTCGTAATCTTGATGCTCAGGATAAACCCACATTTGATTGCTCAGGTAGAGTCGGCAATGCAGAATACCGGAAAACTGATCACTCAAAGCCATGCGCGGCAAGCTGCGCCAGTAGGGCCCCTGCGTCATGGCGGTCGATGAATTGCCAATCAGCGGATACTCGAAAATCGTGTTCGGCAGGTTGTAATCAGCATTGGCCGCCACCCCCTCGGCACTGTAAACCACCGGGGTCAACGCCGGAAAATCGGCGACGTTGATCTTAGAGTGCCCCCGATCACGGTTCATATAGAGGTCGCCCCGGTTACCAGCCGCGCCTCCAGCTGACAGCCAGCTTTTAATCAGATCCGCGGCAGGCCCGCTATAAGCCGCCGCTCTCTCCTCATCCCCGCCACCAGGCGGCAGCAGCCGGAAAAAACTTTGGAAACAGCCCAGATCCATATTCCAGAGGGTGTTGGAGGGATTGATCTCCACCGGCAATCCCATCATAACGGTTGGGGGCACCACCACCGGCACCCCTGGCACGGGCGTGTCTTTGAGCTCACGCGCCAGCGCGACCAACTCCGCAAACCGCGGCTCCGCTTTCAACTGTTTGAGATCATTATCCGCCTCAATCGCCTCAACATTCCTGAACCCCAGCTGGATCGCACGCTCCAGCATCTGCAAGGACTCCTGCTTGTCCTCACGATATGCAAGGGCACAGGCCAGATTGTAAGTCCAGGTCGCATCCTGGGGCATGATCTCAACTGCCTGTCGACAGACCTCCTCCATCTGCTCAATATTGCCGGCGCGCAGGGCCTGAACCATCTGATGCGCAAGCAGCGTGTGCTGTTTAAAGCTCTGCGGTTTTTCAAAGAGCGGTGTCTCGGCCAGCACGCTCGCTGTCAGACACAAAAATATGACACAATAGAATTGACGGTATTTCATGGTACTTCTCCTTACCAAAATTTCCAAAACGGCCGCTTAGCCTTGCGGCGCTGATTCAGGAGCCATGTGATCATCTCCTGATCCGCATAGGCCCTGTCCCAAGAGTTATGCGCCACCCCCGGGAACTCGGTGTAGCGGTACCTGCGACCGCCAGCCTTGCGGATCGCCTCAACCATACGCCGCGAGCAATCCACATTGACACTCTTATCCGCGTCGCCGTGAAAGACCCACACCGGCAGCTTCTTCAGCTGGCGCGCCTGGTGGAGATCCCCGCCACCGCAGATCGGCACCGCCGCTGCGAAAAAATCCGGCCAGCGCTGGATTGCATCCCAGGCGCCGAATCCGCCGAGCGAAAGACCAGTGATATAAACGCGGTCAGGGTCAACTGGCTGGGTCTCCAAAACATTTCGGCAGAGCATCATTGTCACCTCCATGGCGGCCGTCGGTTTTTTCGCAGCCTTATAATCCGCCTCCATGGCCAGCTTATGAACCCACCAGTTGCCCTGCTGACACTGAGGGGCCAGAATTATTGCCTGCTGGTTCAACATCATCAGGCTTTTTAGCAGAGCTGGCAGCCCGACTTTGATCTGCTTCTTGTTATCCGTACCGCACTCCCCTGAGCCATGCAAAAAAACAATCAGGGGATAGCGCTGGCCAGGGGCGGGAAACTGAGGGGCGCTCATCCGATAATCAAACACCTCACCCATCTCATTCGTATAAGAGCAAAAACGCATCTGCTCATCCGCTGAAAACTGCGCCAGCACGGGCAGAGCGACCAAACAACCTAAAGCCAAAAATTTCATAACTCTATTTATACCAAAACCCGCCGAAGAATGCACACCAAAACCAATCAGCCCGAATACGGACTTTCCCGTACTCTAAGTTTGTTGTCCAGGCTTTAACCTGCTCCAAAGCGGGTTGTTGGGAAGTTACTGGAAAAGCGATAATGGAGTAGTGCAAGTAATCAGGAGAACCCCGAAGGGGTGTATTCACCTTAGCCCGGGGCAAGCGAAGCGAAGCCCCGGGAGGAAAGAAGTTAGATTTGTGGCCTGAAAGGTCACCTCAAAATCGTGGTTGCGAAAGATTTTGCGACTTTTGCGTTTTTTTGCGGCTAAGCTGCGCTAGGTTTCTTGTGGTTTCAAAATTAAAGTGCAACCGTTTTGACCCCCTATGTCCAGTGATCTGGACCTCCTCCCTCAGCGCTTTGTCAAAGACAAATATTGTATCAGCGCATTGTATTACTGACTTTCTAATGCTGTTTCCGTGCCTCCGCTGCTTTCCGGTTTTTTCCGGCTCGTGCGTCCGCCTCTTGCTTAACCCTGGCATCACGCACCTCAAGCACTCTGCCGGCAAAATCGGCACATGTCATTCTCTGGCGGCAGGTATCATCTCCACTACAACGACTCTGTTTGTTCAGCTCGCTCATTTTTTCTTTCCTCCAAATATCTTTTTTAACGTCTCGATGTTGTCGGATTCATAATACGATATCCTGTGAACAGCCTATATGTGACGCTACTGGAGTGGCTCAATGATTACAGCCAGACCGCCCTTTGCATTCATTGCCGTATCAAGAACTGTAGCTGATGTTACCTGGATAACCTTTTTCTGCGCATCACGTGACTCTTTGACATCCGAGAAGATTGTTGCCTGATATTGCTTTCCTTTTTCAAGGAAATCAAGAGGCAGTTTAACATCACGGGGATCCTCATCATTCATGCCGCCAATATACCAGCGACTGCCATTACGACGGGCTGTGACAATGCAATCTCCCGGTTCAGCCTTGAGTATACGCACATCCTGCCAGATTGTGGGCACCTTCTCAAGAAACTCGATCTCAGGACCGAAACTGTTACGGCTTCCATAGACATTACGAGCTGATTGGCGGGCACCGTGATAGACAACCAGCTGGGCCAGCTCAAAGAGCTTTGTGCGTCCGTCCGCCCCGCTGTAAATTGTAGGCGTATGGTCATGCGCGCCAACCAGGTGGCGGGTGAAAGGCAGCATCAGTTCATGGCTGATTGTCGGGTTTGTTTCACGCCCGCCGCCTCCCTCCTGCGTTAGAAGGTTGGGATATGTGCGTCGCATTCCATCGGCAATGTAGCCATCATGAATATTCAAGACCAGCTTGTATTTGGCAGCCAATGCAACCAGATTACGCAGCCACTTGACATCCTCCTGGCTGTTACAGGCGACAAAACCGGGCTTCAACGCCTGAACACCCCAGCTGGAGATAGTTTTCCAGACATCCTCCACCTCGTGATCACCATAGGGTTTCAGCGTGCCGCCATTAACATAGAGCGAAAGTCCCACATTCTTTGTATTGCCATAGCGGATGATTTCAGGGATATCAAGGTCAATATAGCTCAGCACATGATAATAACGCTCATTAAACTGCAGGTAGGGAACATATCCCTGAGCAACGGTCATGGGGTTGCCTGTTGTATTCTTGATCCAATCCTGTCCCTCAAGCCTTTTACGACTCTCCTCAGGCATCTTCTCTTGAAAATGCTTGATCGCCTCTTCGCTCCACTTGCGTTCGGTGCCATACCAACTCCAATCAATATGAACATAACCGAGACCATGCTCAGACGCAAAATCCATGTTTTTCTTGATATTATCCGTGACAATACCACCGGAGTGGTCAATGAATATCCCGGGCTTGATCCATGAGGTGTCTTCAATGGCACAAGGCGGGTTGAGCGTCTCAACCAGGTATCTATTATAGATCAACCCGGCAACATCCTTGGAAAGCAGTAAGCCGCGCCAGGTCAGAGCAACCGGCGTTGTCAGGGTCAGCTTGCCTTCTCTGAATTTTGGCGCCAGTGTTTTTTCGCCATTTTTCTCCAGGACACATGGTGCCTGCTCGGCAACATAGGCCTCGAAAAGCGATGCCATGGCCCCGCCACCAAGTTCAATTGTCAATGGGATATATACCCGCTTACAATCATTGACAGGGGTTGGGTCCTCTGCATAGAGAGCCTCTGTTGATGTAATCGGATAGACACCGAAATTTTCCGCAAACCGAAATTGCGTAGCCTCGCTGGAAACCACGGCCCCATCCAGCTGCGCTTGCTTTGAAAGCAGATAACGGAAAACCGTGCCTTCATCATAGGCTCTGAACTCAACCCCCAGTTCCCGATGGGGTTCAGCAGCTTCACGCAGAGTCACGATAATTCGGTTGTAATGATCGCGCACAGATTCACGTTCGCCAATCACCGGTTTCCAGGTGCTGTCATGACTATCTTTTTTAGTGTCCTTGAGTTCAAATTTGCCGAACGGCTTGCTTTCGATCTTCAGCCCAAGTGCGGAATCACTGATAACGGCCTTGCCATTAAAAGTGACATCATATTGCGGCATCCCATCCACTAATTTAAACGCAATAATGTTATTCCCATCCGGCGAAGTGCATTTAACAGCATCCGCCCCATTGAGATTCAATCCGATTAACACAGCAAGACAGTACAAACTAATACGCATTTAAATCCCCCGCTTTCTAATTCAAGCCCATAAACAACTTATCGATTTCACAGCGTTGCTGCGCAAAAAAACATATCCTTGAATTATTTAAATTAATAACCGCATTTTAACACGTTGACTAAAACGGCTCAATACATATTGGCAAATCAAAATCAAAGATTGGAGTTTCACTTGACTTTATTGCCGCGTCCAATATATGCTGTGGCTCATATTTCGGTTATATTATACCCCGAAACACCCCGTGAACGGTATCACGATAAGGAGATTGATATGAGAGAGAAAATTTTATTTGTCGCAGGGCTGGCAATGCTGTCGGGTCTGTTGACTTTCGGTGCAGATGGCACCTGGAGCGCGGCGTCAGGCGGTAACTGGAGCGACTCCGCGAAATGGCGGAACAATATTATCGCCAACGGCGACAACAGCACTGCCACGATGCTGACCGGATATGCTGTGACTCCTGATCTGGATGTTTCCTTGTCGCGTCTTACAGTCAAAGCCCGCGATTTCAAGCTCAACCCCTCAGCGGGAAAATCGTTCACTATGAAGAACAATCCCGTGATCTAGGTGGATCCGTTCTCTACCCGCGCAGCCGGAATCACACTATGCCAGCCCATTACCGGCGATGGCAGTGTCCTGACCATCAGAGGCAGTAACATCAACCTTGAACCAAACTCGTTTTTCACCAATTTCTCCTGTGTGGACCTGAAGGGGGTTGGTTCTCTCTCACCGCGTTATTCGCACCCTGTGACAGACGGGGATCTGCGTATGGCCAACAGCCGGATCAACAATAACTCGCAGCAGGCAACAGGTTTTCTGGTTGCCGGAGGAAAGCTGATCGTCGGGCCAGGACAGAATGTGTTTCGGACAGGATATACAGAGGAAATGACGCTGCCAGCAGTGATCGAGCGTGAAGCGCAAGGCACACTGCATATTACACTCCCAGACGTTATTCGGATGTTTCTGGCCGATGCGCCGTCGCTCATGAACGCCGAGGGCCGCCTGCCGCCTTGGCTGCTGATAAACAAAAACGGTGCTTACCGCTTCACCACCCACACCGTAAACGCAGGCATCACGGATTTTCCCATCACTAAATTCGATCTTGCAACAGCAATGGACGCGGACACAGTGCGTATCACCAACGGCGCGACGCTTACCGCAGATGCGGCAGCAGGCGCATTGCACCTCTCCGCACCGTTGAGCTTCCCGGGCCAGACGCTGACCCTGGGCGCGTCCGACATGCTCGGCACGTTGATGCTCGATAACACTCTGAATAACACGCTTGGTTCTTTGACTTTTACGGGATCTGAAGGCCTTATCGTGGCCAACGCCTCCGCTGTGATCGAACCGCGGATAACAGGGCCGATTGCGCTAAGTGTTCTGGCCGGCATGGATAACATTCATACCCCCTGCATGAATGCGTTTCATGCAGGGGTGGCGGATAAAGGGTAGTTTTGTTTTCCTTGTTTAAGCCCTCACTCGGAGGGTCTAGCCTAGATGACACAATATGAATGATTCGATTATAGAGGAGTCCTATGGCGTAGCGGAGACGCAAACCATCCGGCTCAGCCTGCCGCCTGAGGGGTTCAGCCTTAAAAAGGGCGGCGTGCTGGAGGAGATCAATGTTGCCTATGAGCGCTATGGTGCCCTCAATGAAGCGCAGGACAACGTGGTCTTTATCTGCCACGCCCTGACCGGTGACGCCCATGCCGCGGGCTCATCCCCGGAGAGCGAAGAGCCGGATGGCTGGTGGGAGGCCATGATCGGCCCTGGCAGGGGTATTGACACAAACAGCCATCAGGTCATCTGCGCCAATATTCTCGGCGGCTGCAAAGGTACCACCGGCCCCTCCTCGATCAACCCGCAGACCGGGGAGACCTATGGCTCCTCATTTCCTAAAATCACCGTGTCGGACATCGTTGAAGTGCACCGGCTCTTTCTGCGCGAACTGGGAATCACCCGGCTCAAAGCAGTGGTTGGCGGCAGCTTTGGCGGCATGCAGGTGCTTGAGTGGCTCATCCGCCACAGCCACGAGGTGGAAAGCGCAATCGTGGTGGCCTCGGCCGCCTCCCTGACAACCCAGGCGCTGGCCTTTGATATTGTCGGCAGACATGCCATCACCTCTGACCCAAACTGGAACACCGGCGACTACTATAACAGCGACATGCCGCTGGTCGGTCTCTCCGGTGCGCGGAAACTAGCGCACATCACCTATCTTTCCCAGCAGCTGCTCAGCTCCAAATTCGGGCGCTCCAAACGCGCTGAGTGGATCGAGGCGGGACCCGATTTCCATGTAAAGCGCGAAAGCAACTTCGGCACCTACTTCCAGATTGAAAGCTATCTCGAATACCAAGGGCGAAAATTTATCCAGCGCTTTGACGCCAACTCATACCTGCATATCACACTGGCCATGGATGAGTACGATATCGAGGAGTTCTACGGCTCACTCGAAAAAGCATTTGAGAGCATCTGCTCCCGACTGCTGATCGTCTCGCTGGACGGTGACTGGCTCTTTACCCGCGAGCAGTCAACCGAGATCGTCAGAGCCCTGGTGAAACTGGACAAGCGCGTCTCTTACTGCCACCTTGAAGGCGCGGCCGGACACGATGCCTTTCTAACACATACCGCGGACCTGAAACGCATTATCAATGCCTTCCTCTCTCAGTCACGCCCGGGCGAAAAAAGAAAATGTATCCGCAAGATTGTGCCTGAGGAGAAGATGGTGCGCTACCGTGAAATTCTTAAAATGATCCCTGAAAAGTGCCGAGTGCTTGACCTCGGGTGCGGCCAGGGCTCGTTGCTCAACCTCCTGCGGCACCACCACCAGGTACAGGGCACGGGTGTTGAGATTGATATTGATTCCGTGATTGCCGCGGTTGCCAAAGGGTGCGATGTGATTCTTGAGGATATTGACGATGGTTTGGCGATCATCCCTGATCATAGTTTTGATGTGACGGTTTTGAGTGAAACCCTGCAAACCATCAAGCGCCCGCGCAAGCTCTTACAACAGATTCTGCGGGTGGCGAATCAGGCGGTGGTCACATTTCCTAACTTTGGCGCATTGGGTGTCCGCACCAGCCTGCTCTTTCACGGGCGCATGCCCAAAGATGAACAGCTCCCCTATGAGTGGTACGACACCCCCAACATCCACCTCTTCACGCTGAAAGATTTCACTGACCTCTGCCGCAAGGAGAATTTCAAGGTCGAGTCACTTGTATGCAAGAGCGATAACATCCTTGAAAAAATATTACTTGCACTCGGATTTAAAAACCTGGGCGCATCGAGCGTGATTGTGCACATCTCCAAAAAGGGGAGCGGCGATTCGGCCGCCTGCCGCAGAGATGCGGGTGTCTAGGCTTTTTTAAACCACAAGGTTACTGGCGCAGCCCTTTCGGCAAGCTCAAGGCAGGCATAGCCAAAAACAATTTTTTTGCCACAAAGACCCAGAGGTTGCGCTACAATGATGCTTATGAACACAGTTATTTTTACAGCGTGTCGTGACTATGAGAGCGCTCTTCCAACTGCGGTTGAAAAGATTTTTGATGCAGCGCCGTGGCTCTCAGCCGCGAGCCTGAGCAAAAAAAAGGTGCTGGTCAAGCCAAACATGCTCACCGACCGCACACCGGAGCAGGCTGTGACCACCCATCCGGAGTTTCTGCGTCAGGTTATTCGCCAGCTACGCCGGCGCGGCGCACTGATCACGGTTGGCGACAGCCCGGCCAGCGCAGCCAACCTGAAGGCCGTGTGGGAGAAAACCGGCATCGGGGCTGTCTGCCAGCAAGAGGAGGTGGCTCTCATCTCTTTTGAACAGGCGGGCACCGCGATAGTCAGCCAAGGCGGTTATGAGATCTCCATCGCCAAGCCGGCGCTGGCAGCCGACATTATTCTCAACCTGCCCAAGGTCAAGAGTCACTCGCTCACGATTCTGACCGCAGCGGTCAAAAATCTCTATGGTGTCATCCCAGGCTACACCAAAACCATCCTGCATCGCAACCACCCGAAGATCAGCGACTTCGGGATGCTCGTTAAAACAATCCACGGCTGCCTGCCTCCGGTCTGGAGCATCGCCGACGGCGTGATCGGCATGGAGGGCCAGGGACCTGCCAATGGCACGCCAATCAACCTGGGATTCATCGCCGCGTCACAAAACCCCTTTGCGCTTGACATTGCCATCTGCCAAACCCTTGGTATTGCGCCGGCACGGGTGCCTTATCTTGGCAGTTCCAGCGACCTGGCAGCCAACGCACCGCAGATTACAGGCGATCCCATCCGGGTCGGTAGTTTCAAGATTCCTGCCGGAGCCCACCTGCTGAACCAGATGCCAGCGTGGCTGATCCGTGGCTCAAGCGGGTTGATCTGGGTACGCCCGGCATTCTCAGATCAGCGGTGCGTGCAATGCGGGCTCTGTGTCAAGGCCTGCCCTGTGGCGGCTCTGACCCTTGCCCCGAATCTCAAAGCACCGCACTTAAACACAAAACTCTGCATCACCTGCAGCTGCTGCCATGAGGTCTGCCCGGCAGATGCCATCCATATGCAACAGTCATTGCTGCTGCGCTTAACAGGAGCGTTCAAGGGGCTTACATAACCGCTGATATTGGTGCAATCAAACAGCGGCATCCGTTAACTACATGCAAGCACCAATGTTTTACCAAAAAAATCGGGCGACAGGGAAGCGTGAACAACAAACGGCTGCCCCGTAAGGTTTGTTGTCCACCCTTTCCGTGTCCGGCGTAGCTGCGAAGCGCGACTTGTCCGGGCGTAGCTATTGCGAAGCCTGAAGACGGAAGGCTGCTCCAAAGCGGGTTATTGAGACGTGACCGTAAAAGTGATAATGGAGTAGTGCAAGCATCTTGCTTGCAGAAAACATTTTCATTCAAGCTGTCTCCCCTTTGGGTAGGGCCTAGCTCCACGCAAGGCGCGGAGTGAAGAAGTGCGCGAGTGCGCGAGTGCGTGAGTGCGTGAGTGCGCGAGTGCGCGAGTGCGCGAATGAAGAGGTCGCGTCTTTTGTGCGGTAGCAACGTAGGTGTGATTTCCAATCGGACTGTCCGGTTGGAAACCGGAGCTTAAAAAGTTTCTCCTCGAATAATGGCCAAACTCCAGTGTCCGTTGGAAACCGGAGCTACTGAGGTCGGACGCGCCTTTGGTTTATGATGGCGGCGACGATGCTGGTGGACGATTTTCAAGGGCGGAGTTTTCAATCGTAATCCGCTATCGTCGCACATCCTCGTCGTCCGGTGTCGCTGGTCGAGCAAACATCACCCAAAGGGCGCGCGGTTGGTGCGGGAGAGCAGGTAATTGGCCGCAGGGTCGCCAACGACCGTTTCAGTCGCGCTATCCCATGTCAATTTTCGTTTCAGCCGGAAGGAGGCCAGCGCCAGATGCATGGGTGCCGTCATCTGCCGGGCATAGGGCAGATTGCTCTCCGGCACCCCCCGGCTTTTGACTGCGTCCAAAAAGTTGCGCTGGTGGCCGGGTGAACGCGGCATTGTCACCGGAAGATCAGTCAGATCAGTCAGCACCTCATTGTTGATACGGATCGTACAGCTCTCATAGTCGCAGGTCAGTGTCCCCTTCTCCCCTTCAAAATGGGCGCCGATCGACATGCCATCAGCACCTGGCACCTGCGGCGGTTTGGTTGTCCAATGCACATCAAGATCCTTGAATCGGAAGTCAACATCAATCCAATGCGGCGTATCAGCAATGCCATCCGAGGGGATTTCACCGCGTGCATCAATGCTCGTCAGGCCGGTTGGGTGCAGCGCCATGAACATCACATCAGCGATATGACACCAGAAGTCAGCGAACACGCCGCCTGAATAGTCAAAGAAAGAGCGGAAGCTTCCGTGGCACCGAACCGGAGTATACTCAACAAAGGGCGCCGGCCCCAACCACATGTTCCAATCCAGCGTGGCTGGAGGTGTCTCGTTGCCGGGGAAGCCCAGCCCCTTCGTGCCGCCTGTTTTCCACAAGCGCACTGTGCCGATCTTTCCCAGGGCCCCTGAGCGGATGATCTCCGCAACACGATGATAGTTGTTGCCAGCGTGGATTTGCGTTCCAAGCTGAAACACAGCCTTGTTACGCAGCATAACCTGCTCCATGCGCTGGCCTTCACGCAGCGTGTAGGAGAGCGGCTTTTCACCATACACATCCTTGCCTGATTCAAACGCCATCATCGCAATCAGAGCATGCCAGTGATCTGGAGTCGCACAGGTCACCACGTCAATATCCTTACGCTCAAGAACACGACGGAAGTCGCCATACAACTCCGGCTTGGCAGCTGGCTTGCGCTCTACCAAGCGCTTCGCGCTCTGTGCAAGGCGCACGCTGTCAACATCGCACAAGGCAACGGTTTCAACATCCGCAAAATCAGAAAACCAGCTGATGTGTCCATTGCCCATGCCTCCGGTACCGATGTGCGCCACACGAATCCGCTCACTCGGCGGTGCTTTGGTTTGGGAACGGGCGAGTAATGGAGTGGCGAGCAATGCTGCGCCTGACTGCTGTAAAAAACCTCTGCGTCCGATTATCTGCTTCATCTGTCATCCCCTGCGATTTTGAAATACTGTTGCCTAAAGAAATTATGCGGCCATTATCCGCAACTCTGCCTGTAACCAGTAAACTGTTCACTGTAAACTGTAAACTGTAAACTGACCACTGTACTAGCGAATCATGCCTTGCAGCCACGTTAAATACCCTGCCGTGATCTCAGATGGCTTGGTTTTGAGCGTAGCCTGCAGCGCTTGCGCCACCGCCGCACGCATTCCGGGTGCTGTCTGCGGCGCGCTTGCCGCGGCCACAATATCAAACAGTGCTTGACGTGCCACGCTCTGCGCCATTACCTCACCGCCATCCATGCTCCGGGCGAGAGGCCCGACCATAATTGCCCGGAGCGCCACGGCCGCCTCACGCGCCTGCACTCGAAAGCGCGCATCCGCATGCGACAGTCCTTGCAGCACATACGCCGGGTCAGCATCCAGGTTGCCAAGCTCGACCTTACGGAACTTCGCGAACTCACCCGGTTCGCCGTGATTGGCTTGAAATCCGATCGCGCCTGAGACCAGCTTCTTGTTGAGCGCCGCCACCTTGACAGTGTCGGCGACAGTCGTGAGCTGCCCATCCACCGACACCTCAATTGCTGTACGATCACAGCGAATCTCCATGCTGTGCCAAATCCCGGTTGTTTCATCGGGACGGTTGGTCACCGCCACATAGCCATAGAGCGACCCGGTGCAATGCAGATCATCACGATGCGGGGTCCACGGAGCCAGCAGCTGGACCTCCACGCCGGTTGTCCAGGGATCCGCCGGATCGCAGCGGATCAGCACCCCGCTATTGCCCACCTTTGAAAGCAGGTACTCAAAGCGCAGCACGTAATTCCCGAAACGCTCGACAGTAAAGAGGTCGCTGCCTCCAGCAGTCCGGGTTTCGATAACACCATCCGCAACAACAAATGCCGGGGCCTTGCCGGGCAACATGTGCCACCCGGTCAGATCACGTCCATTAAAAAGCGATATTACTTTCATTATCTCCTTTTCCTCTGCATCTATGTCACGCCACTTTCAGGCTCTGTTTTGGATGAAATTCCATCTGCAAGCAAGATGCTTGCACCGCTTCATTATCATTTTCAGGATAACCTTTAAATCACCGACTTTGAAGCAGGTTAAATCCAGCTACAACTTCTTGCGGCAATGATACTGCATAACCCGCCCGGTTGTCGACCGCGAATTCTCCTTTAGAGTGTTTTCGCGCCTCAAAACGGGCGCTTTAGCCTGTGGCCCATGCGAAGTTTTGTTGGCCAATCTGTTGTCGCATTTCATATTACAATTTAGCGCGCCTTTTTATTTTGTCCTTTCTTGTTGACCTCAACCCATGTTTTAGCCCATAATACAAGGCAAAACACAAGGAATCTTATGACTTTATCTGGAACATATACCGCAATTGTAACCCCTTTTAACCAAGACCAGAGTGTTGATTACGGCGCACTGCGGCAACTTGTCCAGTGGCAGGTTGAAAATGGAGTTCAAGGTCTCGTACCTGTTGGCACCACCGGCGAATCACCCACACTCGAGGTTGACGAGCACCTGAAAGTGATCGCCACCACAGTCGAAGCCGCTGCCGGTAAAGTGCAGGTCATCGCGGGCACCGGCGCAAACTCAACCAGCGAGGCCCTCTCGCTCACCACAGAGCTGCTGGGCATGGGGGTTGATGCCACCTTGCAGGTGACTCCCTACTATAACAAGCCGAATGCGGAGGGGCTCTTTCAGCACTTTTCAGCAATCGCTGATCTGGGCGTTCCTGTGGTGCTTTACAATGTCCCTGGCCGCACGTCAAAGGAGATACCTCTCAGCGTGATTCAACGTCTGGCAAACCATCCAAACATTGTGGCAATCAAGGAGGCGGGCGGCAGCGTGGAGCGGGTCAGCGCGATCCATAATCTCTGCGACCTCACCGTTGTCTCGGGTGATGACACCCTGACGCTTCCGATGATCAGTGTCGGCGCGGCCGGCGTGATCAGCGTGGCAGCCAACATCATTCCGCAAGCAGTGTCACGCATGGTGCGGCTTGCATTGGACAATGATTTTGCCAAAGCACTGGAGATACATCGGGCGAACTACCCGCTCTTTGCCGCTCTTTTTATCGACACCAACCCGATCCCTGTGAAATCAGCCCTGGCCATGATGGACAGGATCCACGAAGTCTACCGCCTGCCACTCTGCAAACTCGCCTCGGATGACCGCCAAAAACTCTCACGTACCCTGCAGGGTGCGGGACTGCTCTAAAGACAGCTTCTCATTAATCGGCCAGAGAACAAAGAGCACGCTTGCGGCTCTGAGCTTCGCTTTTACGCCGTGACAGGGAAGCGTGAACAACAAGCGACGGTTGTGTAAGGTTTGTTGTCCAGCCTTTCTTTTTCGCGCCGTAGCCTTGCAGTGAGGAAGGCTGCTCCAGGGCGGAGTGTTGAGACATTACTGTAAAAATGATCATGGAGTAGTGCAAGCACCTTGCTTGCAGAAAAAATTTCATTCAAGCTGGAAGCTTGAGGTACTTTCACCAACTTATGAAGACGGTTATCTGAACTTCTTGTTTTTGCGACGGAGTTGAGTGAATAGCAACAAAAGGAGAAATCATGAAAATCGCGATACTGGGCGCCGCTGGACGGATGGGATACAACTTGCTGGAGTGCGCCGGTGCGGTCAGCGGCTGTGAAATTGTCGCTGCCTGCGAACGCGCTGACCACCCCGCTGTTGGCCAAACTGTTAAAGCATTTACCAATATCAGCTCCGACGCAGTGCCGAAGACCTTGACGTACACCGCGGAGTGGCCGCAGAGTGCGGAGGTAATCATTGACTTCACCTTCCACACCTGTGTTACAGCCAACCTGGCCAACGCACTGCGGTGCAGGCAGGGTTATGTGCTTGGAACCACCGGACTCACCGAACAAGAGAAGCAAGCTGTGATGGACGCGTCCACGCAGATCGCGGTGGTCTGGGCGCCCAATATGAGTTTAGGGGTCAATCTGTTGCTGGAGTTAGTGCGCCGCTCCGCCTCCATTCTTGGGGATGATTATGATGTCGAGATCACTGAGATGCACCACAAACTCAAGAAGGATGCCCCCAGCGGAACCGCCCTTGGCCTGGCTGAGGCTGTGGCGCAAGGGCGCGAGGTCAAGCTCTCAGAGGTGGTCTGCTATGGACGTGAGGGTATCACTGGCGAGCGCCCGTCAGGCGAGATCGCCATCCACGCTCTACGCGGCGGTTCGGTGGTGGGCGACCACACCGTGATGTTTGCGGCAGATGAGGAGCGCGTCGAAATCACCCACAAAGCCGTCTCACGCAAAGCCTTTGCCAAAGGCGCCCTGCGCGCAGCCATCTGGCTTGCCAGCCGCCACCCCGGCATCTATACCATGCGCCACGTGCTCGGGTTTGAGGCCAGTTGATTAGTGGTTAAAAAATGCCGCCGGCGTCACGACCCGCGGCTACAGTGCTGTGCAGGAGGGATTGCAAGCCGCGGCGTTCGGTGTCGCTCGTAGAGCGACTACTACACTTGCGCTGCACTGCAGGGCGCAAGAGTTTCGTTCGGTGTAGTAGCCGCTCTGCGAGCGGCACTTTGCAACAGGTTCGTGAAAGGCGCGCCCCGGGGTGTAGAGTTGCTTCTCAGAAGCAATCCGCGGTTGCAGGGTGGTTGTTCGCCAAAGGCACATAGTGTGGTCAGCCGCATAGCGACTGACTTCCTTCCGCGCTTACTCCCTTGACAAGGCGCGGAAGAAGGAAGTCGTTCGCTATGCGGGCGACTGCGGGCAACACGCGAATCATCAGGTTGCACGGTATGGTCAGCCGCACCTGCGGTTGACGATGACGGCAAGGATTGCGATTAAGATTAAGATTAAGATTAAGCACAAATTGGTGGTCTTCGGGTATATGCAGGTAGTAAAGTTTTACAAAAAATCGAGTTTCAGCAGGAATTTACGGAGCAAAGCAGTGCCACACACCGCAATCATCTCAATCGGCAGCAATCTCGGTGACCGCAGAAGCTGGCTCACTCAAGCCACGCAAGCTCTCGCCGCTCTGCCGGAGACGGCGCTGAAGTGCTGCTCATCGCTGTATGAGAGCGAGCCGGTCGGGGTCGCTGCCGAGCACCGGCACAAGACCTTTCTCAATGCAGTGCTAATCGTTGAAACCGGACTTACGCCCCAAGATTTTTCAAACGCCATACATCAAATCGAAGAGCAGCTCCTGCGGGTCAGAGCAACACCCAACCAGCCGCGGAGCATCGACATTGATATCATTGCCTTTGACAATATCATCAGCCCTGACCCCAATCTGACCCTGCCGCACCCTCGCGCGCATCTACGCCGCTTTGTACTGCAGCCCCTGTCGGAGATAAACCCAAAGTTCATCATTCCCGGACAAACCGCAACCGTGACAATGCTATTACAAGCGCTGCCCGAGAAGCCAGAGGTCAAGCGCATCAGCGGCGAACTCTAACCTCCAGATCACTGGGCATTGGGGTCAAAACAGTTGCATTTTAATTTTTAAAACCACAAGGAGCACAAGGAGCACAAAGGTTGCTGCGTTATTTTAGAGGGGTAGAAAAATAGAGGGGTAGAAAAATGGGGTAGCGTGATAGTTTTTTAACTACGAATGACACGAATGCTCTTAAAAGTGATCTTCTCTATTCGCGGAGATTCGTGTTATTAGTAGTTAAAAATCTTTGTGATCTATGTGTTCTTTGCGGTTTCCAAAAAATAAAGTGCAAACGTTTTGAACCATATGTCCGGTGATCTGAACTTGCGTAGCAAGGAGGTCAGTCGCTATGCGGCTGACTAAAGTGCGCAAGCTGATGGCTCGCCTGCCGCCCGCAGTCGCCCGCATAGCGGACGACTTCCTTGACCCGCGCCTGCCGTGTGACATGCAAGCTTCATCACAGTTGAAATGTGTAGTGTTGGCTCTATGAGCCAAACAAAGATCATGCAACCCCACGGCGTGCCTTTGACAAACAAACATTCGGTGTCCGCAATTGCTTCATCCTCCTTCGCCAAGGCTACGGCGGACACGATGGAAGCAACCCTACACCCAAAGGAGCGCCTTTCATGAGACTGCTGCAGTATGTCGCCCGTAGAGCGGCTGCTACACGTGCGACAACTCTTGCAAACATCTAAAAAACTCTGTGTCTCTGTGCCTCTGTGGTAAAACTTTGAGGGTGAGTTATTTGACCGAGAATTTATACACCGTGGTGGTCTGATACTTCTCACCAGGCCTCAAGATTGTGGAGGGGAAATTCTTCTGATTCGGGCTGTCCGGGTAGTGCTGGGTCTCAAGGCAGAGTCCGCTGCGGAAGGGATATTTTTTACCGGATTTGCCGGTCAGGCAACCGTTCAGGAAGTTGCCGGTGTAGAACTGAACACCCGGCTCTTCGGTAAAGGTCTCCATCATGCGTCCGCTCTTGGGTTCGTACAGGGTTGCGGCCAATGTCATACCGCCTTGGCCTTTGTTCAACACAAAGTTATGGTCATAGCCGTTGCCATATTCGATTTGTGTATCCTTTGACGCAATATCTTGCCCGATCATTTTAGCGGCGGTGAAATCAAAGGGCGTGCCTTTCACCGGACGGAATTCGCCGGTCGGAATCAGGGTCGCATCCACGGGGGTGAAGGTGTCGGCATTGATCATCAGCTCATGATCTACGATGGTTGGCCAGCCTTCGCCAGCCAGGTTAAAGTAGGCGTGGTTGGTCAGGTTGATTGGTGTTGCCTTATCGGTCGTGGCCTGGTAGTTGATCTTCAACTCATTCGCATCGGTCAGGGTGTAGGTCACCTTGATCTTCAGCTCACCGGGATAACCCTCCTGACCGTCATAGGAGGTCAGGGAGAAGACCACGCTGCCATTGCTAACCGCGGCATCCCAGACCAGTTTATCATAACCCATGTAGCCGCCATGCAGATGATTCTTGCCGTTATTGGTTGCAAGTTTATACTCTTTGCCATCCAATGTGAATTTGCCGCCGGCAATGCGGTTGCCGTAACGCCCGACAACACAGCCGAAGTTGGGGCGGTCCTCTGCGTTGATATACTCCTCGACATTGTTGTGCCCGAGTACGACATCGGCAAACTTGCCATGCCGGTCAGGCACCTTGATGGAGACAATTCTGGCGCCGTAGTTAGTCAGCCGCACCTCCACGCCGTTTTGATTTGTCATGCAGTACTGCTTAATCGAGCTGAAATCCGCGACCTTCACCCCTGAGGTTGTACGGCAGCCGCTACAGGCCACCATGCCCACCAGACTCAGCAGTGCGAAACCGTTAACTATCGAAATACTATCCATTTTGATCTCCTATTACTAATAACATCCCGCATGGGGTTCGCTTGGTTTATATGATATGTGAAGGGTCTCCACACTGGTTGAAAGGTTACGTGATAAAAGACCCTGCTCAGGAAGAGATTTATACAAAACTTCCTGAATATTATCAACAGTTTATTTCCGGCTACGACAGCATCACCTGCCCGCCAGTCACAGGCAGTGCCTGCCCGGTCTCATAACTCTGTTCCATTAAATAAAAAATGGCCTTCATCACATCCGGTGTGGTGCACCCGCGGCGCATTGGGACCTGGGCCTCATAGTGGGCCTTGACATCATCAAATGTTTTGGCTCCCGGCACCTTGCCGCTGTCCAGGTATTGCTTGAACAGCCCCGTGACAGGGTCAGACCAGAGCGGGCCGTCATAGAAGTTGCCGGGGCAGATGGAGTTGACCTTGATGCCGTCTGCCACCAGCTCCAAGGCAAAGCTCTGAGTCAATCCAATGCCGCCAAATTTGGAGCCAGCATAGGCGCCGTTTTTATTGGAGCCCACCAACCCTGATTTGCTGTTGATTTGAATGATATCAGACCAGATGTCCGGCGCACCCTGATGCTGCAGGGCCATGATTGGAGCCACCGCCTGCACCGAGAAAAAGTAGCCCTTGTAGTTGACATCAGTCACAAAGTTCAAGTCGCGCTCGCTGAGCGTTTTCACGCTGCCCGCGCGCAGCACACCCGCGTTTGAGATAAAGAGATCAATGCCGCCAAAGGATTTAACGATGCTTTCAATTGCCGCGCTGAGCGAGTCAACATCAGCGACATTCACTGTCACGCCGATCGCCGCCTCGCGCCCCAGCTCGCGGTTAATCTCTGCCACTGCCTGCTGCACCCCTGCCTCGTTGATATCAGCCAAGGCCACCCAGCCACCCTCGCCCGCCAGTGAGCAGGCGATCTCGTAACCAAATCCCTGAGCCGCGCCGGTCACAACGGCAATCTTGCCCGCCGCGCGTCCGCCACTTCCTGGCACAGGAAAAACCGCGGCATAGGTGCCGTAGCCTGCGATTGTCACCGCATGACTTTGCGACGCCGGAAGTTGTTGTTTGATTTCAGCGTACACATCCTCGCTGCCGGGCGTGATGGAGATGACGGGCTCATCGCCTTTGGCCTCTGTTTTGATCAGCCGTGGAAGGCTGCGGTTCTCGGCCAGAACGCCACGCAGCGCGGGAAGTATTTTTGATAACATTAGTTTTCCTTTCGTTTAACCTTCAAAGTCGATCAGATTGTGCTCCTTTAAGGAGAGATACGAGGGTGGATCACAGTACGACCAGCCGACAATCAGGTGGTCACGCACAGGGATATCAAGCAGCCGGGCAGCGTCAATCATGCGCCGCGTGATCTTTAAATCCTGGCTGGAGGGGGTGGGGTCACCTGAGGGGTGGTTGTGCACCAGGATGATTGACTTGGCCCGATAGCGGATGGCCTCAGTGAAGATCTCACGCGGGTGAACCGGCGTGGAGTCGATCAAGCCCTGCGAGACCTCCACCGGTTCGCGGATCAACTTGTTTTTTGTGTCCAGCAGCAGAACCCAGAAGTTCTCCTGCTCCTGCTCCGCGGCAAAGGGCTCAATCGCCTTGTAAGCTTGTAAGGGGTTTTCAATCCTAATCGCTGAAAACGGTTTTTTTGTGCGCGTCGCGATCCTTAGGCCCAGCTCCATGGCAGCTGAAAGCTCTTTAGCCTTGATTGGCCCCAGGCCGCGTATCCTGTGTTGCACCAGCTCCGTGTGATCAGCTTGAGCCAGTTTTTCCAACCCCCCGAACTCAACCAGGATATGACGCGCCAGTTCAATCACATTTTTGCCGGGTGTACCGGAGCGCAGAATGATCGCAATCAAAGCGGCATCCGATAGGTTCTTCCGTCCAACACGCTCCAGCTCTTCGCGCGGCTTCAAAGAGTCGTGCAGATCTTTAACAGGGCTGCGCTCGGGCGCGCTCTCCCAGACATGGCTGAGATCAGATTTTGAGTTGGGTTTTTCCATGTTCATGCCACAAGTGTAGCACTTTTTCAGCAACCACTTCAACTAAATCCGAAGCTTCAATATCACACCAGAGAGTATTTTGCTGATGCCGGAACCAGGTCTCCTGGCGCTTGGCCAGTTGGCGGGTGCGGATAATAATGCGCTCCATTGCCTCACCCCGGGAGAGCTTTCCACCCAACACCTCCAGCGCCTCCTGGTAGCCGATTGCTTTGCACGCGGTAAAAGACCACTGCGGATAAACTCTTTTTAATTCGCGCACCTCATCCAGCAAACCATCGGCAAACATTCGCTGCACGCGTTGGCGGATACGCTCGTGCAATTGCGCACGCGGCAAGCGCAGAGTCAGGATAGATGGCTGCCGCTCCTCGCTCAGCCAGTTGGCAGGAAGCTTGCCTGAGCTTTCCAGGTGTTCCAGTGCGCGGATAATGCGGCGGTGATCAGTTGACTCTGTCAGGGGCGAGTCAGTGCTCGTGAGCCGCCGGCGCAGCTCATGCTGCAAGGCTGTCAGGCCATGCTGCGCCAAAAAATTCTGCCAAAAACCGCGCTTTTCAGGGCAGGCCTCGCGGGCCTCCAAACCGCTGGTCAATGCTTTGAGATACAGCCCCGTGCCGCCCGTGACAATCAGCGGCGCTGCAACTTCACCTCCGGGAGCAGGGGTGTTTTTGAGGGAGTTTCGGATTGATTCCAGCCAGGCGCCTGTGCTGAAGGGCTGATCAGGGGTAACCAAATCAAGTCCGTAGTAGGAGACTGAGCTGCGTTCCGCTGGCGATGGCTTGGCAGTGCCGATATCCATGCCCTTGTAAACCAACATGCTGTCAGCGGAGAGCACGCTGGCCCCGAGGCGCTGTGCCAGAATCTGACACAGCCCGCTCTTACCAGTGGCAGTGGCGCCAGCCAGTATCCAGGCACTGTTAACAACGCCCTGCATCCGTACTCTCCGGGATCACTCCAACTTCCGCACTCACATGCTCTGTCGCATTGGAGAGCTGGCGGCTGTGCATAAATTCAGCGACAATGAAAAGGAAAACACCGCAGCAGATCGCGGAGTCAGCGATGTTAAAGGCTGGAAAGTGAGTGCCCTTCCAATGAAAGTCAAGAAAGTCGATCACACGCGCAATACGGATGCGATCAATCAGGTTTCCGATAATACCGCCATAGATCAAAGAGAGAATCACAGGGTGGCTCTTTAAATGGTGGAAGAGAGCACGCTGCTTCCATATAATAAAGGCCAGTGAAATCAGGGAGAAGACCACCAGCGGCAACCTGTGGCCAGAAAAAATGCCCCAAGCCGCCCCTGGATTTTCAACATAGGCCAGATTGAAAAAACCTGGGATGATCTCCATGGAACGTATGGCTTTCAAGTGCGTGGTCGCCAAATATTTTGTGATCTGATCAGCCGCGACAATCAGAGCAGCAAAGAAAGCTGTGCGCATGGATTTTCTCACCTTGGTTTGTTGAAACGATCCGCGCGCTCCATCTCGGATTTGCATTTGATGCAGAATCTGGCAAACGGGCGGGCTTTGAGCCGCAATTTGCTGATCAGGCATTCGCACATTTCACATATACCATAGACGCCTGTCTCAATGTCATTCAATGCTTCATCAATCTCGGCAATCGTCCGGTGCTGATTACTCATTTGGTTCAGCACCTGCAGACGCATGAAAGCATCGGTCCCATCCTCTTCACAGTTAACGCCATCCTCGCGCTGCAGCGCATCATGCCGCATGGTCCTGGTCTGCTGCATAAAGTGCTCGCGTATTCCGAGCAGCTCGACGCGGAATGCGTTCAGGTCTTTCTTGCCAAAACTCGCCTTTCTGTTTTTCTTCATTACGCTGTTGGAGGGTGCTACAATTTCAACTGCCTTTTGCATGGGGGGTACAATCGGAAGTTGGGCTGATTTTTTCGCCTTGCCTTTGGCTTTGGCGGAAGGTTGCGCACCAGGGTCTGCGTCTAAGTGCTTTTGATTGAGCTCCAAGCCGGCTTGCGTCTCAACATCCAGTGCTTTGATCGCTTTAAGCAGTTCAGAGGTGGTTTTCTTTGACGAGCCTGTCTTCTTTTTGGCACTGCTTTTTTTGGCAGTGGTTTTTTTGACCGCGGCTTTTTTAGTACTCGGTTTTTTGACCGCGGCTTTTTTGACCGCGGCTTTTTTAGTGCCCGGTTTTTTGACCGCGCTTGTTTTAGCGCCCGGCTTAGTGGCCACCGGTTTTTTGACCGCGCTTGTTTTAGCGCCCGGCTTAGTGGCCACCGGTTTTTTGACAGCGGCTTTTTTTGCAACCGGCTTAGGTGCGACCGGTTTTTTGATTGCACTTGTTTTAGCGTCCGGCTTCGGGGCGATCAATTTCTCCGGTGCAGCCGAGACTTTCGCTGCGCTCACGCTCTTCTTTGCCGACGAACTCTTCTTGGTGATTGGTTTTTTTTGTACGGGCATAAATATAAACCTCGCTTTCACTGATAAAATCAAAATGGTGTGTTTTATGTGGTTGATTCCGGGGGTGAGGCAATCCAATCTGTGATCGCCTGACTCAAAGGGCTAACAGCCAGAATTTCCGCTGTTTTCTCTCCGCCCGGAACAGGTATTGTAGTCTTATCGCCGGCGCTTTTCCCCAGCAGACACTCAGCCATCCGTGTTTTGTTGGAAATGATGTCCAGCTCTTCATCGCGATCCCACTCGCCAAGAATGGTGTACGACTTTTTGACACCATCTTCTATGAGCAGCTCAACCGTGGTTCCCGGGGCAACTTTTGCGGTTGAGATATTGGCGAAATCGCTGCCTCTGACCAGCTCCAGTTCGAGCTGCATCTCACTCTGCTTTTGAAGAAGTTGCCGTTGATAGTCTTTGGCGGCTTGGTATTCGAAATTCTCCCGCAAATCACCGTAGCTGCGCGCAACAGCGATATCGTTGCTGTTTTTAGGCAGGTCGCTCTCAACCAGCTTTTTATAGAGCGCCTGGCGTTGCACGAAGGAGCGCCAGGATGTCAGGCGCGACGCGGGCTCATCCGTGGAACTTGTTGCCCGCTTCCGGTCAGCCAGCGTTGGATCAAGTTTCAGCATGCGCGCAAGCAGGGCACGCTGGGTTGTGGGATCCCAGGCCGGGGAGGCTTGAATACGTTCAAACAGCAGATGCCGTTGTGTTTCCGTGAGTTCATCGAAAATTTCTTTTAACCAGCCGGCACTCTTAAATAGTTTTTTCAGCCCGTTTTGCATGCGCAGGTTTTCGCCGTTAAGGTTGGTCTCAACCGTGATAATAGCATGGTGCAATAGATCCAGCAGCGGCGGGAGATTCCAGTTCGACAGTTCAGCGCGGTAACGGAAAATCCAGCTGACCAGCGTGGGCGCCGCTTTAGGTGCCATCAGCAGCTCGCGACAGGCCTGCGCAGCCTCTTCGGTTTCCCGCAGTGCAAGCAGCGTCTCATTCAAGAGGTTATAGGGCATCCCCGGCAGGGCTGCAAGCAGTTTTTCGCGGGCGCTCGGACCCTGCTGCAGCAGGAATGCGACCATGTTGGATACATCCTTGACCGTCAGCTTTTGCGCGGCCTGCATAAAGCGGTCGCTGCCCCAGAGATGGATGTGCGGCGGCTCGATGCTCTCTTCGCAATCTGGTTTGAAAACATCAGGGGTGATGCTATGCCGATCGCAGAGCGTCACCAACTTAACATACAACGCGGGGTTGGTGTTGTGAGCGCCTTTGATTGCAAAACCCAGACGGCTGCTGACAAGTTCGCGCTGCGCCTCATCCATGGTGGCTATTTTTTTGAGCTCTTCCAACTCCAGCACGGCGTTGAGGATGAGCTGCGGATCTCTCTCATCGCGTAAACCGGAGAACCAGCGGTCATCATATGAGGCGGCTTCAGCCAGCAGCTCAATACACTCCGTGCGTTTGGATGGGACTACAACGAGCGGATCGCTCTTCAGAGCCTTGCGCGCATTATCCCAGAAACCTTTCCAGGCCGCTGATGTCAGAACATTATTGTCAACCAGGGTTGACTCAAGTTTCGGGATCGGCATGGCGCCAAAGCAACGCAGAACCCCTTTGACAACTTCGCCGGGTTGCTCGTTGATCAGCCGCTCGATCTCACTCGGGTTGTTGTGGTGGATTGTGAGAATGTGATCATGCGCGGCCGGGATGAGCGTTTCCGAGGCGGTCTTGAATGTCAGGTGATGTCCGCGTTTACCGCTGAAGTCAATGGTCACACGCTTGTAAAAGTGGTCCAGCCGTTTGACAGTGCCGAACCCCCAGGTTTTATCAATCACTTGCGCCCCCGGCGCAAGGCTGAGCAGGGTGTCGAGCTGATGGAAAGAGTCCTCCAGCGGCTGGGTTGTGAAGGGCACTGTCTCAATAAAGGCCAGAACCATGCGATCTTTGCAGGCACGTTCTAAGTCCGTGAGAATGCCGTCCACGCCCAGCTGCGCAACCAGCGCCGAGGCGCAGCTCTTGACAACTGTATAGAGTCCGGTGAAGTCGCCAGCGTCAATCAGCTCCTGAACCACAACATTAGTCCATGATTCGTCCTGGCTGTTATTCTTGACCGTGGTGGAGTGAATCAACGCCAGCAAATCCATGACCGGTAATGGCTTAGATTCCAGCAAAGCGATGAATTTTGATTCCGCTTCCGCGAATGTAACAGCAGTGTTCATGAACTATTTCCTTGATTCAAGGGTCAAAAAGAACAAAAATAATACCAAATAAAATTTTGAAAAGCAAGCCTGAGTTTGAATTAAATTAAGGCCGCCATTTTTATCTCTCACAGAGCCGTAGAGAGTCTCGATCCGCACTTGCTCGGAGTTGGACAAGTGCGCGAGTGCGCTAGTAAAAAGGTCGCACCGTTTGTGCTGGAGCAGCCTTCCGTCTTCGCGCTTCGCAGCTACGCCGGACACGGAAAGGCTGGACAACAAACCTTGTTTCCCCAAACGCGCAGCGTTTGTTACTAAAGCAGCAACGCTTAACCATTAACATTTCACTAAAACCTAAACCAGCGGAGCCGGAACCAAACTGAGCCTATGTGATATGCAAAATTATTTCTCTCTCATTGAACAATTGTGTGATATGCCCCGCTGGTTTAGTCAACAACGCTATGCGTTGCATAGAAAAGATGGAAGTTCTTTCTTTCGCAAACATGATAGGATTTAAGAAAAGAGGTACTAAACTCCTACAGTGCTGTTCCGCGTAATTTCAGGGTGGGTGCCGAGAGAGGCGATGGTTATGTCGCGCAGCTTGGTTGCCACCAGCTCTTCGATCTCTTTAATTGTCGCGCGTAACGGACAGACGGCGCGGTTGGGACAGGCTTCACCGTGGAACATGCACTGGGTTAAACTGACGTCGCCCTGAAAAAGCTCCATCAGATCAAGCAGCTGGATGGTCGCTGGTTGCCGGTTAAGCTGAAATCCACCGCGCTGCCCCCTGTGCGAGCGCAGAATCTCTGCGCGCGCCAGTTTCTGCAGAATACCTCTTAAATAAGCGCGAGGAATACCCAGTTCGGCATGCAAATCAGCCACCGATAAAATTTCACCTGGTCTTTGCGCGAGGAATCGCAAAGCCCGTACAGCATAGTCAGTATCACGATTAATAAGGTTCATGCGGCGAAATGATACCTGCCTCGTTTCAATTCGTCAAGCGTGGATTTCAGACCAATAACATAGATGTGAAAAACTTAGTGTTTTTGCCACTGAGACACAGAGGGACACAGAGGGTACGCTAGGTTGTTTTGGGGTAGAAAAATAGAGGTGTAGAAAAATCTGGGCAGCGTTGTTTTTGAGGTAAAAAATGTTGAGGTGAAAAATATGTAAACCTGGAAACGTCGAGTACCAGCTATGCGGCTGACTATACCGCGCACTTGATGGCTAGAATGCCGCCCGCAGTCGCCCGCATAGCGGACGACTTCCTTTCTCACTCCGCGCGCGGATCTAAAAACTTAAGCAGGCAATACATGGGCTGCCGCCCTCAGCATGTCCGATTGGAAATCGGAGCTACGTTGCTCCCGCACAAAAGGCACCATCTCTTTAACTCGCGCACTTTAACACTCCGCGTCCAGTGCGCGGACTTAGTGCCTATGTGGCAAAAAAGCATCCAACTCAGCTGAGCTGGATGCTGTTTTTATAGTTGAACCAGATCCCCGCGCTTAACGCACGATAAACAGTGTACCGACCATTCTGATTGCGTCAATAGTGGCGATCCCTCCCGCCTCAGAGCGGACAAGTGCCCACCCTGCTGGCAGCTCGGCTGCCAGTTGCGGCAGGCCGCTGATCGAAGCGCCGGGGCATTTGATCACCGGAATACGCATGCGGGTCGCGCTCTCCAGCCCTGTCAACCCGAGCTTCGCCCCTGCGTTCCATGTCAGTGCATTCGCATTCAGCAAGCCTGCCTCAGCATTGTCCACAACGATTCCCAGGGTTGCTCCGCTCTCAAAGTTCCAGGTGCCGTTGCCGCCGCTCGGCTGGCTGAGCCAGAGTTCGGCGTTGGCTTTGATCTTAAGGGTGGAGTTGTTGTTGGTAACTGCCGCCACGCTGTTGGAAGCGCTGAAGTTGTAGGTGTTGTTGTGCGTGAACGCAAGGTTCAGCGGTGCAACCCCGTTAACAACCCCGCCGCTCAGATTGAGCGTGTGATTCTGCCCGTAAGAGCCGCCAAAGGTCAGAGTCTTGGGTGTTGCAACGCCGTTGGAAACAAGACCCTTGATGGTGCCGTTGCCATAGATACGGGCGTTGTCAATCAACGTCACACTGCCGTTCAGGGTGGGGTTGCTTTCCAGACGGAGCGCACCAAAACCGTAGCCAACCTCGCTGTTGCCAATACCTGCGAGCTCAAACTTGTAAGGATAGATGCTTGCGTTCGAAATATAAAACAAAGCGCCGGTGTTGACACGGATCGTGGCGTTCGAGCCAAACTGAGTTGGTGTCACATCCCGCAGTTTGGCAGTGTCAATACAGTGCAGGTCAAGCGTACCGTTAAAAGCAGTTGAAGCATTGAACACGTTGCCGCCACAATCGGTGTCGATGGTCAGCTTGAACGTGCCAGCCCCAGCAATTTTTCGGGTGCCGGTGTTCAGCACCGAGGTGGCCAACCGCTCCAACGTGGCCCCCGCTGCGATGGTGATTGTCTGAGCATTTGCAAACTGCGTGCAATCCTGCACCTTGAGGCTGCCACCCTCGATTGAGGTTCCGCCAGTGTGCGCGATTGCGGCGCTGTTGGTCCACAGCAGATCGCCACTGCCCTGTTTAACGAGCTGCCCGCCACCGCTGGTGCTGAAGCCTGCCTTGAAATCAGGGTTGCTGAAGTTGAAGACCGCTCGGTCGCCTCCGAGGTAGAGGCTGTTCCAGCGCATCTGGTCACAGGGCAGCGCACTGCCGTCTCCGACCAGCAGACGTCCGCGAGCTTTTCTGAAGTTCCCGGTAAAGCCTGAGATGTCGCCTGTGAACAGGAAGGTTCCGCCATCAGTGGTGCTCACACTGCCGCTGCTCACATCCTCGCTCCAGTCAGCGAATCTCCCCGTCCAGGTCTGCCCGTAGTTCAAGCTACTATAGCACCGCAGAACACCGCCGTTCGGGCCAACCAGCAGATCGCGGTCCATGGTGATCACACCTGCCCGGCGCAGTGTGCCGCCGCCGTTGAGCACAATCGCATTGTCCGGGTGGCCGAACTGCGAATCCGCGTTGATCACGCCGGAGGCGAGGATCACATCGCCAACAAAGTCATTGCCGCTGTTGTTCAGCACAGTGCTGCCAGGCGCGCCGCCACCATCATCCGCGGTGCTGCCGTTGCCATAGATTGTCAGGTTGCCGGAGCCGGTGATCTGGCCGCTGATGGCATTGTCTTGAATGCTGTTGCCGATCTGGCGGAAGTCAAGACCACCGCTGCTGCCTGTGACGGTAAAGGATCGTGCCATATCCCGGCCCGCGCTGCGCAGGATCCCATCCTTGATTGTCAGTGCGTTGAGCGGAGTGAGATCTGATCCGGCGGCGACATTAAAGGTGCCTGCATCCAGTATAAGATTCGCCCCGCTCGCCAGCGTCGCGCCAGCGGTCACAACACTCGCGGCTTGGTTTTGCTTAAAGGTTGTGCCTGAGGCAACGCTGAGTTTATCACCAGCCAGCTGGGTTGCAGCCTGCCATTCCAGCATGCCTCCCGTAACTGAGATTGCGCCGGATGAGAGCCACGGCGCACCATTGATCAAGGTGCCTGCCCCGGTTTTGGTCAAAGAGGCACCGCCATAGATCGCTGCGCCGCTGATCTGATACTCGGTGGCAGCGGAGTTTCCGACGATTATGCTGCGCGGGATCACCGCCGCGGGATCAATCGAGACTGTGACAGTGGATTGACCAACAATGTCATTGAAAACAACGCTGTCAAGCGACTTGAATGCCTCATCAGGTGTTGTGGCAGCGGAGTTCTGACTCCAGTTCAGATCGTCCAGATTCCATGCTCCAGTTGCGCCGGTGTTTTTCCAGTAAACTGAGGTTGGTGTGTCGGTGATTGTCAATAGCAGCTTTTTGCTGTCAGGCGAGAGCGTGAACAGGGCTGTTGAGCGCGATGCGTCGAACAGCGGTGCCCTCAGTGTTCCGTTGGTTATGATTGTGCCGCCAGTGCTCTCCATCAGGGTGTAAGGAACTCCGCCCTCAAATGTGACTTGATAGAGGGTTACATCAAAAGCGGTGCCATCAGCTAGCTCAATATCCCCGGCAGCGGTGTATTTAGTGGAGGTGCCCGCCGCTGTTGATGCAAGGCGCAGATCAAAGGTGGCACCGGCCGCTGTTGATGAGATCTCAGGGAGGGAAACCGCGAAGTAGGTTGGCTCCACCTTGCCGGCTGCCACCTGGAGTGAGGTTTGCAGGTCGCTGAAGACGAACTTATCCGGGCCGCGTTTCACCAGTGTGCCAGCGCCGGAGATGGTGCCTGTTGCCGTGATCACGCCGTTGGAGGCGTCAAAGGTCACGGTGTCATCAGCTGAATCACCGAGAGTGAGTGCGCCGCTGATGGAGAATGGTGCTGCACTGGCGAGGGTGCCGCCGTAGAAGTTCATAGCTGTGTTGCTGGCGCGACGGGCAATACCGCCCGCTCCAACCACCAGGGTACCGCCGTGCAGATTGAGGTTTGCCTGATGGTTGCGGTTGGGGTTGCCAACCGAGATTTTTTGCACCTTGCAAACGCCGTTGGTGATATCGACCTGTCCCGGGCTGTCCCAGGAGATAACCATGTTCAGGTTCTCTGCATTGAACTCGCCGTTGTTCAGTACCACTGTGCCCTTGCCGTTGCTCCAGTGGCCAATGCGCAGTGGCGAGTCAGCGGTGGTGTTGGTGTTGGTCAGCTCAACAACGCCGCCATTCTGTATAAACCAGGCGAAACGGCCATCACTGTAGTTGACCATATTCAGATAGCCGGTGCGCAGCACCCCGCCGCTGATGGCGCTGGTTCCGTTTCCTATCGAAACGAGAGGTGCTGTAAATTCTCCCTGCTTCAGTTCCACTGTTCCGCCATAAACGGCGAGACCGCCAGCCGCACGCTCCCGCTCGCCGATGAGCTCCAATTTGGCTGAGCCATGCTTATCAAGATAGCTTTTGATCATGATTTCGTTCGGCAGCTTCACGGTTCCGCCAGCAAGGTTGACAACCAAGGTGCCACTCTCACCCTCGACAGGCACATCAAAGGTGTAGTCAACCACACTGTCATTGTTGCCAACCGAGAAATTGCCGCCGCCCATGAGAACTTTTGAGCCAGCGTAATCCAAGGCTGCACCGGAAATCTTCAACATTCCGCCATCATTGCGCAGCGTGCCGCTGAAACCAGCGAGCGTATTGGTGATGGTCATGGTGCCGCCGTCAGAGTGCAGAAACACACCTGTGACCCCTGGCGCCTCATCCGAGAGAACTCCGCCAAAGGTCATATTGGCGTTGCCGTAGGTGCGCCACCAACCGCCGGCTGCGCCGATCTTCAGCGGAAAGCCGAAGCGATGATTATTGTTCTGCGAGCAGATGCCGCCGCCATCGAGGATCACAGTGTCAGTGAAAGCGTTCGCTGCCGTAGCGTTCAGCAGCAGCAGGTGGCCGCTCTTCATCCGGATGGTGCCCAGGTTCGATGCTTTCTCAAAGGAGATACCGCCCGTTGCCCCTGCGCCGCCGGGAGCTGTGCCGACCGAGCGAAACTCAATCGGGTTCGCAGATGAGAGCAGATTGCGGATGGTCAAGGTTGATGCCGCATCCTTTATGCCGGTGATGTCGATATACGGGGCGGCGGAGGTGAAGGTCATGTTCGAGCCGGCCAGGGCAAATCCCCCGTTGGAGCCCGTGACTGTCAGAGCTGCCAGCAAGACCTCTGAGTTGGCAAGGTCAGCTGTGTTGACCAACTGGATGGTTGGATTGATTGCGCCGACATTGAGAGTTGCCGTTGAGTTGTCGCCAGCCGTGCTGTTGAGCCATGTCACACCACTCCAGCTCAACGGAGTCCACCAGTTGTCATCAGCGGTAATCGCCTTAGTATAATTCACATCCGCGGCGTGCAGCGCGAATGTCACGAGCGCCGTCAATGACGCTGTCAGCCATTTTTTCATGATCATAACTACTCCTTCTCAATATTGCTTTGTGCTTAGGCATGGGTGAAATATTTTCAGCATGAGCAAGTCACTGAAAGAGTACTAAAATCCGGCAGCTGTTTCAACACGAAAAACAAAGCCATTGATAATATTCGGGAATTTTTGTATAAGTGTGCCCATATGACTTGGCTCTTAGTAGACTATGTAAGGAGTTTTTATGGCGTTGAATATTGTCAGCCGGATCGATAACAGCGTGGCTGTGCGCAATGTGCTCATGAGTGTTTCAGATAAGCGCGGCTTGGAGCAGCTGGTTCCAGGGCTGGTTAAGCACTGTCCCGGGATCAAAATTTACTCAACCGGCGGCACCTACGCCGCTGTGCGGAAGATCCTTGGCGAGGAGTTGGCGGCTCAGCATCTAATCTCAGTCTCGGATTACACCGGGCAACCGGAGATGCAGGGCGGCTTGGTGAAAACCCTGGACTTTAAGATTTACCTTGGCTTGTTGAGCGAGACCTATAATGAAGCGCATCAGCAGGATCTGCGGCGTACAAAGGCGGTTGCTTTTAATATGGTGGTGGTGAATCTCTACCCTTTTTCCGAGACCGTCGCCCGTGCGGGCGTGACCCTGGAGCAGGCCCGCACCAACATCGACATCGGCGGCCCCTGCATGGTACGCGCCTCAGCCAAGAATTACCTGCGGGTGGCCTCGGTCACCGATCCAGCGGATTACAGCGGGTTGATTGATGAGCTGGCAAAGAACGCCGGCACTATCAGCCTGGCGAGCCGCCTGCGCCTGATGCGCAAGGCATTTGCCCACACGGCTCAGTACGACACCGCGATCGCCCAGTTTTTTGCGGACTCTGAACCTGCCGCGCTGCAGGAGCTCTACCAAAACTAAAGCAGCTAGTCGACGTAACCAAAAGAGTTTGTGTGGTGTGCGGAAGGCTTGTTGTTCAGCCTTTAGGCTGCTGCGTAAGGTTTGTTGTTCAGCCTTTAGGCTGCTGCGTAAGGTTTGTTGTCCAGCCTTTAGGCTGCTCCAGGGCGGGTTATTGAGACGTGACACTAAAAGCGATAATGGAGCAGTGCAAGCATCTTGCTTGCAGAAAACATTTTCATGCAAGCCGGAGGCTTGAGGTACTGCTTACAAAAAACAGCTTATGAAGAGGCTATCTAAACTTCTTGTTTTTCACGACAGGAGTTGAGAGAATAGCAACAAAAGGATACCGATGATCGATTTACATATGCACTCCACCTTTTCCGACGGCTCTGAGACACCGGAGCAGCTCGTGGCATCCGCCAGGCAGCTCGGCCTGACGGCGATTGCCCTGACTGACCATGATAACATGGCCGGTGTGCCAGAGTTTATGGATGCCTGCCGCAGAGAGGGCATCACGGCCTTTTCCGGGGTGGAGATCAGCGCCGCGCTGGACGAGGAGTATGCTGCAAGCACCTTGCACATACTCGGATACGGGCTTGATCCATACAACCAGCAGCTCCGGGAGCTGCTGGGCCGGGTGCTGGATGGGCGAGCGTGGCGCAACGAGCAGATCATGGCCAAGCTGGCCAAGATCGGCGTGGCACTCGACTGGGGCGCGGTGCAGGCACTGGCCACCGAGGATGTGGTCGGGCGTCCGCACATTGCCAAGGCCCTGGTTAACGGCAACTATGTCTTCACCCTGCAGGAGGCTTTTGACCGCTATCTTGCAAAAGGTGCACCAGCTTATGTTGACCGCTACCGGCTCGGCCCTGAGGAGGCGATTGAGATGATCAAGGGAGCGGGCGGGCTGACCTTTATCGCCCATCCCTTTACCTGGATCAATGATGAAGCGCGGTTAGAGCAGGAGCTGCGCCACCTGCAGCGGCTGGGGTTGGCCGGCATCGAGGCCTATCACTCTGACCACAACACTGAGGAGATGGTGGCCCTGCTGAGAATTGCCAAGAAAACGGGGTTGATGGTCAGCGGCGGGTCGGATTTTCACGGCGCCAGCAAGCCGTTGATCCGACTTGGCCGCGGGCGCGGAAACCTCAATATTGCCTATGCCCGCGCACATGCGCTGGCAGAGGCGCTGGGCCGCGATAACCCCTGGGCCTATGTTAGCTAAAGGGCGTTGCCCGTTAGCTAATATTTTGGATTTTGGGTTTCAGACTGCTGCAAGGTTAGCTGCTAAAAAAAATTGGGATACCCTGAAGATCGACTGAATCGAAGTTTGAGGTCAGTCAGCAATGCCACCAAGTCACCAGGTCACCAAGTCACTAGGTCAAAAACCAGCTTGCAGCCGGGCCATGGGCTTTATGATCTTCAGTTATATGTGAGCAACAATGTGTTACCAGGAAAAACCGAGTTACAGGCAAGGGAGTTACGCTATGAATTGGAGCAAGACGCTGACTGAGTTGATACGGCGGACAACCACCGACCTGCCGGCAGATATAAAGTGCGCACTGCGCCGGGCAGCAGAGGTTGAGGTGGCTGGCTCGCATGCCGGCAGGATGCTGGAGAGCATGCTGACAAACACAGAGCTGGCGCAGCAAAATTCAACTCCGGTGTGCCAGGACACCGGCACCCTGACGCTCTTCTGGCGCCTGCCCGAGGGGACAGAGACCGGGCCCTTGCAACGAGCTGCTGAGGCGGCGGTTCGGCAGGCGACTGAGGCTGGGTGGTTACGCAAGAACACGATTGAGAGTTTGAGCGGAGAGTCGATTGACTCGAATGTCGCCCGCGGCGCACCGGAGTGCTGTTTTATGCAGGAAGCGCGTTGTGATATCGAGGTGTGGCTGCTGCAAAAAGGCGGCGGCTGCGAGAACATGAGTTCACAGTACTCGCTGCCGGATGAGGAGCTCGGAGCAGGGCGCGATTTGGCCGGAGTGCGCCTCTGCCTGCTGCAGGCAATTCACAGCGCGCAGGGGTTTGGCTGCGCCCCAGGCGTGCTGGGAGTCTGTATTGGTTCTGATCGCGCAGGCGGCTACAAGGTGGCCAAAGAGCAGTTACTGCGCACGTTGGACGATCAGGCAGAGGAGCCGGAGTTGGCGGCTTTGGAGCAACAGGTGCTCGCTGAGGCCAACCAGCTCGGCATCGGCCCCATGGGACTGGGCGGTATCACCACCTTGCTGGGCGTTAAGATCGCGGCCCGCTCCCGCTTGCCAGCCTCCTTCTTTGTCTCAGTTGCCTATATGTGCTGGGCCTGCCGACGCAGCGGAGCGCGCATTGCAGCTGATGGCAGCGTTCAATGGCTGTAACAATGCTGGTT
>JAQUCE010000119.1 GCA_028686345.1 Kiritimatiellia bacterium | reverse complement strand
ATCTTTACGAAGATCAAGACTGTCCGAAACTTAAAAAATCTTTAAGTTCTAAAACAAGCCGCCGTTTACGATTATTCAGAGCGCATGGTTTAATTAAGAAAGTACCGAGGACTAATCGCTATGTTTTGACAACAAAAGGGACAAAAATAGCGACTGCTGTACTTGCCGCTTCACATGTTGATACAGAACAACTTATGGATATGACAGGATGAAAAACGTACAAAAAAAACAAGAAGTTGAATGATAGTAGTACAAGGAGCACAAAGGTTAATGCGTTGTTTTGGAGGGGTAGAAAAATAGAGGGGTAGAGAAATGGAGTAGTGCAAGCTTCCAGCTTGCAGATACCATTTTAAGAGCCGGGGCTGACCAATCAACCCAACCGCTGGCCGTATCGAGAGCCTCTTGTTCAGCTCTCAGTGAAAATTTGCGCTTCAAAGACCAGAAAGGTTGCACCCTCCTGCCAGGCGTCTGGCGGCAAACCAGCTTTAACCGCCAGATGCGCGAGCGTCTCTTCGCGGCTCCACCCCTGGTCTGTGGCGACTTGCGGCAGAAAAACCGCGCTTAGCCCGTGTTTATTTAAAACAACTCCATGCCGCCCAATCTCAATCTTCTCAGGGCCGCTGACTGCACGCGGCTGTGACAGAACTGAGATTTCAATCTCAAGTTCATCAGCCTCTACGCTGGTCAGTGGTACGAACCGTGGATCCTGATAGGCGGCGTTGTAAGCCTGCTCCCGGATCACCTTCCAGATCGCGCGCGAAGGAAATATCTCACCGATACACCCACGCAGGCTTCCTCTAATTGTCAGTGTCACAAACCCGCCGCGGTGGGCAACCATCTCCATCTCACGCTGGTCAGGCATGTCCGCCAGAAAGCCCACATTTTTTTGGCCAGTTGCCAAAGCCCTCATAATCGTCTTGCGGGCCAGCGCGAGCAGCGCGCTCCCAGCCTCCTTAGAGAGTGGTTGATCAGCGGCTGGAACGCTTGCCGGGCGGGCCGCCGCACTCCACCGGCCTGTGACCAGAGCACCGAGATAGCTGACTGAGTGACGGTTATCAGAGAGCATCTGCCCGGATGTCTGATAAGCGGTGCGCTCCACGTCGGCATCTTCCGGCAGCATGGCCAACAGCAAGGAGAGCGGATCACGTCCGCAAACCGTGGCGCCGGTCTGGTTGAGCCTCTCCATAAAACCCTCCAGATCCTTGTTCACAAAAAGATCGAAGATTCCCGCATCAAGCATCTCAATATTGCGCTGCACATCTTTATTAAAAGGGACAAAGCCGAAATTCGCCCCATAGTGCGTAAAGTCCGAACTAACCACCAACAATGTTTTATCATCCATCAGCTCACGCAGGGCCGCGGCTGTCTCAACAATTTGACTGGCATCGAACTGACCGCAAACCATGCAAACAACCGGCAGTGCAGGCGAGAGGCAGGCCTGGATTAACGGGAGCTGAATTTGGTCGCTGTGCTCCCTGGCGTGGGTTTCCGGCCTTGAGGTTATAAAGGGCAGGTTTCGAAGTTTTTTAATATAAGCAACATCCGCTTGAATCAAACCGAGCGGTGTCTCATAGTGCGTGGCATCAGGGATGCTGATCTTGTTTTTTAAATCACAGTAATGGCTGGGGCCCAGCACTACGACTCGCTCATACTGATAGTGGTCGAGCCTTTGATAAACGTCAACCGCGATTGCACCGGAGTATCTGTACCCTGCATGGGGCACCACCACTGCGCAGACACGCTGCCTGCGCGTCAGCTTTTTCCCGCTGCGCAACTCCTCGATCTCACTGCGCAATGAACCCGCATGGCCAGAATACCACTGCCCCGCAATCGGTGAAATCATGACTTTACGTTCCATCGTTACCTCCCTGCTTCATCAGAAAACTACAGATCCTCTGCACCTCCGACACATCAAAATCCGCCACCGCTTTGGCAAGTAGATCCACCATCAGCCGCAGCCCGGGCGCATCGCGCTGCTCCAGCCATTGCTTCAACTGCTCTACCAGCAGGTGCGCGGATTGAACGTGCATGCCAAGATGCATTGTTCTAAAAGAGCTCTCAAAGCGTGTTGCCAACTCAACTGAATGCTCCCTCTCAATGTCATTGAAATCGCAAATATCCAGTGTTTGCAGCTGGTGGTCGCTGAGGCAGCGCGCTCCTGCCAGCGCCTCTTCGGCTGCCGCAACCTGGATCATCTCAACCGTTTCAAGCAAGACAATGAAATTACTGCCCTCACCGACCTTGCTCTCGACAGTGATGGTTCCTCCCATCAACCCCACCAGATTATGGCAAATGGCCAGGCCGAGCCCGCTTCCTTC
The DNA here is from genome assembly GCA_028686345.1 of Kiritimatiellia bacterium. GTDB lineage: Bacteria > Verrucomicrobiota > Kiritimatiellia > RFP12 > UBA1067 > M55B167. The sequence goes on along the minus strand of JAQUCE010000119.1, from coordinate 11,671 downwards.
ACTGTCTTTGTCGCGGTTACCATTCGCCGCTTGCTCAAAAGGCTCAAAGATGCAATCAAAATCCTCCTCTGCTATACCAACACCGGTGTCTTTGACAGCGATGCTCAAGCGGCACAACTTTGTACAACCCCCGGCTGACCCCCTCGCTTCCCGCGGCGTGATTTTCACTAAGAGCGTTATTCCGCCTGTATCGGTAAACTTTACAGCATTACCGATCAGATTCACCAGCACCTGGTTAAGCCTTTTGGCATCCAGATGGAACAGCTCAGGTGTTTGCGGACACTCGAGATTCAGATAGAGTCCCTTGCTGCTCGCTTTTAAGGCAAACATTTCCCTTAAGCCGCACAGCATACCATATAAGTTGAGAGGGACCAAATGAAGGCTCAAACTCAAAGACTCCTTTTTGACCATCTCTAATAGATCATTTATCAAAACCATAAGCATCTCGCCCGACCTTTGGATTAAATCCGCATACGAATGTATCTGCGGCAGCGAGTCTTTGTTTTTGATCATGGTGCTGAACCCAATGATCGCGTTAAGGGGCGTGCGGATCTCATGGCTCATAATCCCCAGAAACCGACTTTTCGCCTGGCTGACCGCATTGGCTTCAAGCATGGCGGTCTCCAGCACCAGCTCATTTTGTTTCAGCTTTGAGACATTAATCACAAACGCGCTAATAACCAAAGGCCGACCATCCTTATCACGCTCTGCCACAAAGTTGCGCACCTCCCACCATTCATCCGGCAGAAAGGTCATCTGGCAGCGGAAGGAACACTCTTCCTCTGTTGAGCTGCCACCGCGCATCTGCGCGATCCAATGCGCGACCGCACCAGGGTCATCAGGCAGCACCAGCTTTTGAAAAAGCGTCATTGTCTCCGGGATACAGACCCCTGAATCAAGCGGCACCCCGCCGACTACCGCCCAAAAATTGTTGTCGAAAAAAACCCGGTCAGTGCCAATATGCCAGCTGCAAAAGCCAGTTTGGCACTGCCGCATGGTCTGCAGCAGCTGTTGTTGTTTGACGGCAATCTCCCGCAACATCTCTTCAGCCTTTAGCTGTGCTCTCTTCAGGGAGTCGATATCCAAAAGAACTCCATCCATACAGAGGGGCACATTGTTTGAATCATACTCGATTTTGACTGAAACCGTCTGCACCCAATGCCACTCCCCTGTCGGGTTGCGCAAGCGGAAAACCGTTGACTCCACCATGCTGTTCATTGGCTGCCCACTCGCCATAAACCTGACGAAAAGAAGCGAGTCATCAGGGTGAATTTGCGCGATAATCTCATCGGTTGGCAGCACCTGCAGGCTGTTTTCCGCTGCTCCGTGAAAGACGGACTTAATAATGGTGAACTCCTGCGCTTCAAAATCCCAACGCCAAAACCCAACACCGCTTAAACTCAGAACAGAGTCAATGAAACAGCGGGATCGCTCCAGCTCCTGCTGGCGGTTATACTCCGCCGAGTTCTCAGCCATAATCAAACAGCAGCGTCCGCGAATGGCGCTCAAGCAAAATATCGACCCGACATAACGCGTGCGCAGCGGCGGATACTCAAATTCCAGATGCCGGGAATCATGCATGGTGATTGACTCCTGAACCACCTTGAACCACTCAGGCGCACTCCCTGCATAGAAATCTCTGACAAACCGCATACCCCTCACCTGGACGACGTTTTTGTTCAGATGCTGTGCATAAACTTGATTACAGTTTATAATTTCAACATCAACTATTTTTCCCGTCTTGTCCTTAATCGCGCGGCCAATCACAACCATGTTACCGGAGTTGTCACAGATTGCTTTAAAGCGCGTCTGGGCTCTTAGCAACTCGAACAACAGCAAGGTTGACACCAGGATTATGCTGACGATGATCGCGAAAAGCAAATAATGGTTGCAGACTTTTTCCATAGCGTTGTCCTGTTCAAGAAGTTATCTATACTGCTGAACTCTGAAAAACGCTTTCTCCGGCGCGTTGATCACAGACGGCATCACTGTGTATGAAACCATGCCCCCGGTTCCAACAACTGGCTGCTCCATGACAACTGCCTGCCAGTGCGGATCAGTCAATGAAGGGCTCCACTGGATGCGATAGAAGGCGTCGCGTTTGCTCTCCCACTCGATTTTAAGAGCCCCGTCCGGTTGCACAACAAGCCCCTGAGCAGCGAAGACCGTGGAGCTGACATAGAGGGTCAGGGTAAAGGTTTTAGCGGCGCCGGCATTGTCAAACGCGCGAAATCTCACACTCTCATTGCCTGTAAAACCTGGCGCAGGCTGCCATTGCAACAGCCCTGTATCCTGACCCAAAGAGCACCCCGCAGGTCCTGAGAGCAGAGAGAAACTGAATATATTGGGGGGCAGATCAGGGTCGTCCAGCTGCAAGTCAACTGCGAACAGCTCGTTGTTCCATAGGTAAAACCTTGCGGGTGATGCCAGCGTGAATGGCGAGTTAACCTCCGCAACAACCATTGTGACAACCATCTCAGAGCAAATCTCAGGGATAACCGAATCCTCGGCAACCACCTTGAAGTAGTGTGTTGCAGGGCCGTCGATCTCACCTGTCTGCCAGGAAAAATCGCCGGTTTGCGCATTAAAAAGCGCGTTTGAAGGCATATCCCCCTCCACTCTCAGATTCGTGAAGGTCTCATAATACGGAATCTCCGCCGCTCGGGAAACCTTACAGGTGAACTGGATTAAGGTGCCCTCGTCAACAAAAATGGTCGGCACCGGTGTCAGCCAGGGCACACTGGGACGCTCTTGCACAGAAATTGACAGCAGCAGGTGGTCGCAGGCCGTCACCGAGACCCCGTCAACTATGTAGCCGACCAGGTCAAACTCGTAAAAGCCGGGCCCCTGATCCTCCTGCGGTGTCCATTGCAGCACCCCGCTCTTCTGATCAAGAAGTAACCCCTCGGGCAGAGCCGCGCCATTCACATCAAAGAGCCGGAACTCAAACCCAGCTGGTTTTGTGTTGAGAAAGGTGTTGGTAAACGTAAAGTACCGGCGTTCATCAATACTCAATGGCGGCGGCTGGCGTATGTAACCCGCGCCGAAGAGCGGAGTGCGGTTGGGCAGGCCGGGGGTGGGCGCGTCAAAAAAGCTCCACGCGCCTCTTTCGCCATTCAACCAGCGACCGAGTGACTGAAAGTCATTATCCTCTTTGGCAAACACCACGTTATCGACCAGGGCTGTCGTTGCATTGAAAAGATAGATCGCGTCCCCCTTTTTCCCCAATCCAAAGGGTGCCTGAAGATTAGCGGGGTCATAGGGCAGCGACTCGGATTTGCCGGCGCCGGTCCAGATACGCAGTGCCTCGCCAGGGCTCAAGCTGATTCCGTCAGGAAAAACAAAGGTCTTCGAAAGCTCAGGCCAGGGCGGATGCGGGGCGGCGAGCGTGTCGGTAACAAGATAACCCCCCAGCTCCACCACATCTGTTCCGTCATTCAATAGCTCAAACCAGTCATCCGCTGCACCGGAGAGCGGATTAATGAAGAGTTTGTTAGAGGCCATAAACTCATTGATCACCACACTGACACTGCGTTTTTCCACACAATTGGCCGCTCCCGGGGTGGGAGGGTTCAGGTTACGATGATTGCGGAAATTGCCGTCCGGCCAGCAACCGAACGCAATATCAGGCGCAAGCAGTTCAACCTGCAGGTAATCCACAACCAGGCTGTCGGCATTCAAAAGAATCAGCGCACCTGATGCGAAATCAAAGCGAAAATCTGTGTGTAAATGCTCCGGCCCCTGCGTTGCCGTGTCTTTCCCATCCAGCCACACCCGCAGATAACCGCCTGCGGGGAGCTCAACTCCAGCTGGAAAGCTCCAGCCAGGATCGCCCTGGGCGGTGATCAGCCTCCAGCCAGCGAGTGAGAGCGCGCCGGTTGAGCTGTTAAACAGCTCAACCCAAGGTTCATGTGCGCCGGTTTCATCCACAGGCCCGCTAATATTCTGCGTCTGGATCTCGTTCAGCCAAACCTCGGGCAAATGAGCCAGAGGCGTTGCCGTGACTGTGGCATCTCCGGGAGAGTTCGCTTGCGCACCGTCACTGGCAACCTCCAGCCTCATGCCAAACACAAGATCGGAACTTCCGGTGCTGACCTGGTGCACGCTCACAGCCAGGGTGTTCTGACCGTTTCTTAACTGAGCCGCGGTGAGTTCAAACGCCCCCTCAATCAAAGCTTTGTGGATATGCGTGATTGTCGTGGTGCTGTCGGTTACCGCTCCGCTTGGCATCAGTGCGGAGCGGTGAATCTCGCTGCCGTTAAGATAAAAAACCGCGCCGTCATCCAGCATATAGGTCAGCAGCAGTTTGGCTGTGCTCAGATCGCCATCAAAATTGAAGGTTGTGCGAAAGTAGTGCGCCAGACGCCCGGATGGCGTTAACCGGGTCGCGAGCGGCACCGGCGGAGTGACTGTGTCCCAGCCTAAGGGGCCAGGGCCGGAGAGCCAGCCGCTTGTATCAAAGCTGGTCGCGTTCCAGCCGCCGCCGGGATCGCCGATGATGTGATAGTGCCACATTGCGGACCAATCAACCACAGTGTTTACCACCGGTAACGCGGCGGCTGTCGCGATCCAGTTGGCCGGACGGCCACTGTTGATCAGCGGATTATTCAATTGCAGCGCCACACCTGGCGCAGGGATTTGCGGCCAGGGATAGCTGCCGCTGTAATCCACCCGATCCAGCACCACGTCATTGAACTCAAACCCGGCTGCCGGGCGTTTCAGCACCACTGTTCCCCCCTCAGGATGGAGACGTCCGGAGTATTTTCCGGTCACGCGAGCAGGGTCAACATCGGGGTAGGTGCTGAAGAACACATCGGGTTCCTCCACCAGCAAACAGCACTCACCCGGATATAAAAGCACACCCGCGGGGAATGTGAATCGCACACTGCCCTCCACATAAAGTCCGGTCAGATTCATCACCGTTGATGTGGAGCTGTTATAAATCTCCACATACTCAGCATCAACCGCCTCCCCCAAGGTCATGATCTCGGAGATCACCAGAAAATCCTCCATGGAATCCAGCGGCGCGCCGGTGTAAACAATCTGCCGGCTAACTGTTCCGCCTCGCACCACTGCTCCGTCACGATCCAGCGCGTGGAAGCTGAAGGCATTGGTGCCTCCATTCAGCACAATATCCGCACTCCAGCTGGTGGCGGTGTCCCACCTCACTGAACTCTCGACCCCGTTCACCAGAATCGTAACTGCTCCAAAGGGTGCGATGCCAGAGACGCTCATCACATTCGCAGTGGAATAGGAGACAGCTGCGGCAGGCGTGGTAACCACAAAATTAACAGGGTCCAGCGAGTTCAACTCATTCGCCACATTCGCATAGCGTGAGTTGACCAAACTGAAATGCCCATCAAAACTGCCGATCAAATTCGTATTATCAGCCCGCAATGCGTCGTAGCGCGCGCGCAGGGAGGCGCGCACCCCGCTGTCCTGCGAGGCTGCCATCACCCTTTGTACCGCCCTCCAATAGGCGCGTGTCACAACCGGAATTTTCAGGAAACTCCGGATCACGTCGTCGTTAACCTGAAAACCGCCGTTATTCGGATTCATCGTTTCGTTTAAACGATTGTTCTCAAAGTTGAAATCCAAATCCCAGGCAACCAGCGACCAGCCAGCCAAGGCGTGGTACAGATACATATTCTTGCCGCGATTGTAGCCGTAGGTGTCCCAATTGGTGATAAAATGGTTCATGGCGATAATGCCGGTGAACGCCTCCAGATCAACCATGGCCTCCACCAGCGCGGCGCGACTCTGCGGATCAACGGTGTTGAGCGCTTCAACCAGCGTGAAGAAATTCGTAAAGTTATTGCACTGGAAATTATCCGCGCCGCGCTTCTGCCAATTCCAGCGATAGCGTCCCAGCTTGTAGATGCTGCCCTCACCATCCGGCGCAGGTGTCCGAAACTCCCCTAAGGTGGCATTGATGTTATTAAATGCACTTAAATCCGGCGCATACTCAAACCAGTCATCAACTTTAAAGAAATCACGATCAGGATCATCCTGGTACCAGCGCTTGAGGTAGTCGCTGTTCGGCTTCTCGGAGTCCTCAAAAATCCTTTTTTGATTCTGCTCACTGCCATTGGCGTAAAGATGAATGAAACGCCGCCGGGGATTGGGCTGGCCCAGCGCTTTGACCAGCTCGTAGTTGAACTGTTCTTTAATGCCCACGTCATCGCTCCCAAGATTACCAAGGGTGGCAATGATCAGACGTCCGGAATCCAGCAGCTCATCATCATCAGGAAACACAATCTTGTAGTCAATATTGCCGCTGTCAATCGGCGCAGTATAGCCGCTGTGAAAGGGACTGCCGGCATACATAATCCCGGCTTCATAAATCGGGCGGTTGTTGTAAACAAATGTGATGTCAACCGGGTGGTTGCTGCCGCGCTCCCGGTGCTGCCAGTAGCTATAATTTTTTGTGTTGAGCCAAAAGCGGTAAATGCCGAAGTTGCGACCCTCCAACGGCTCGTTAAACCGCACCAGGCACTCACGCGCGGGAGCTGTTGCAGGATAGGTTGATCGCTGGGCAGTGGCCCCCAGATCAGCGGCTGCCACGTGAAAAGCGACCAGGGCATCATTCGGCTGGCCAGCGGGAATAACCCCCTTGAGCCATCCGGCCGAACAGAGGGTCATTTTCACAGAGTAATCACCAGCCACATTGTCCACCCGATAGTGCAGGGTGGCATCCAATATCCCGTCCGCATCCTGCACCCGCGCGTAAACTGTGACAGCCTCGCCGTTGCGCGGCAACATTGGCTGGTGAATCACCTCCGTGATAGAGGGCGGCGCACTCACGGCAACACGGCTGTTGGCCGCTCCCGGTGTGCCGAGCTCCAGGGTTGAGATAATACTGCCAGAGGCTTCGATCCAGTTGCCGCGCGTGCGCACCAGCAGCTCAGGGGTACCGGAGAGCCAGCGGGCGCGCACCCGGATGGTGCCGTTGCCGCTCTTGGCCATGCTGCGGCTCATTGTGCCGCGCACCGCGTTCCCGCCGGTGTGAACCTGATCCGAGGCTTTCAGATGCAGCACCCGCGCACCATCGACCGCGCCCGCATCCTGAACAATGGCAGAGGCCTCATGGCTGCCCATAAAGCGCCAATCCCCTGTATTGAACTCAAACGAGCTGTTGTTCACCAGATTGGCACCGCCCGCTTCATAGACCTCAACCTGGTCAATCAGGCACTCGCCCGCATCCATCAATCCAATATGAACCTCATTCGGCTCACCTTGCACATTAGTCATTCCATGATCAATCAAGCCGGAGAACTCCAAGGTCACCCACGCGCTCTTCTGCCTCTCATCACTGGCCCGCCAGCTGGCTGCCAGCATGGGGTCAGCCCGCACATCGACCCTCTCCAGTGAGCTGCCCCGACCATCCGCGTTCTTATGCCAGCTCCCGCCGTCGCGGTAGGTGACACTTTCAACCAGCACACACTTCTCTTTCGCAACCGGCCCGCCCGCGTCATTGGTGTCCATCACCAAAGCCGGGCGTTCAAGCTTGACTGTCCCGCGTTTATTCGGCAGAGTTCCGCTGTAGCTGCCAGCAGCCAGGGCAATGACAGAGGGGTAAAGCTCCATAAAGCGCACCCTGTCCCGCGGCACAACCAGATAACCGCCTGCTGCAATCGTCTCGGCTGCAAAGGTATAGGTGATGTCACCACTCAACTTCCAGCCAGCGAGTGAGAGCGCGTTTGTGCCTGTGTTCAAAATCTCGACAAACTCGTCGCGGCTTGTATCGCGCAAAGGGTGATACATGATCTCATTCAACACCACCTGCGATGGCTGACGCCCGGTGTTGGGCGCGCCCGGGGTTGGCGCCTGCAGCCGATTCCACAAACCCGCGCCATCCGGCGAGCGGCCCAGCGCCACACCAGCCTCCTGATCATCAAACCGCAGTGCGTCAATCACCACCGCCCCGGCCGCGGGCGGCGCGGTCAGCCAAAGCGTGTCGCCGCGCCCATTGATCCAAAAACCAAGCTCGCTCTCTGTCACTGCCAGGTGACCGCCTGCAGGCACGATCGAACCCGGCGGGAAGATAAAGCCAGCTGAGGCCGGGTCATCAACCTTCAGCGCACCCCCTGACAAATCAACCGGCGCGCCGGAAAAGTTGTAGATTTCCACAAAGCCATCGCCCGCGCCTGGGTGCGCCAGCACCTCATTGAGCATAACAGAATCAAATCCATGCGTGATCGCCGGCTCTGCCGCCCCTGGCGAGCCACCGAGCCCGGCGGAAGCTGCCCATGCCTCGGGGTAAACCTCACCGCGCGAGGGGCGCGCCAATACCAGCGAATGGCCGGCGCCGGCAGGAGCGACCGGCCAGGGGGGAGTGTCGGAGTAGGCAATGGTTGTCAGCCACCCTCCAATCGCGTCATGCACCGTGATCGCGCTGCTGCCGATAAAACCTGCGGCGGAAAAACCGCCGATCACATTGGCTATGCTGTAAACAGCCGTGATCTCAGCCGGCGCGGGAGCCAACACCAGATACCCTTTGGCCGGGATTATTGTGCCAGCTGGGATCACATAATCAAAGGCTCCGCTGAACACATACCCGCTGATATCCAAAAAAAATGGGTCACTGTTGTGGAGCTCCACAAACCGGATATCACGCCCGTCCCCGCGACTCGCAGGTGTGTGGTGAATCTCGGTGATGGCCAGCTGTGTGCGGCGGGAGGAGGGGCCCGCCATCTCCACCCCGCCGCGCACCAATGCAACCGGAGTCGGCTCAGCCAGCACAGGGGTGTGAGGGTAGCCGCTGACCACCAGCGGATTAGCGGGAAGGGCGCGGTCAGCCACGCTGAAAGAGAGGGTGACCGGAACTCCGGGCGCCAGCGGGTTTGCCAATGTTAGTACAACCGCATTGTGCTGCTCAATCAGACGCGCATCCAGAACAACCGTGCCGGATACAGCAAAGTTGCCAACATCTCCGGCCGAGAGCGGCTCCAGCGGCTCGGAGAACAACAGCGTCAACTGGCGCGGGTCATGATATCCTTTGACCTGTATAAGCGCGGGTGGAATCGTGTCAGGAATGATGGAGTAGCCCGCCGCAGCGCTCGTCACTGTTCCGCCCGTCGAGGTCAGCACGCAGCGGAACATTTGGTTGCTGCGGGCTGTATCAGCAATCAGAGCGTAGGTGGCATCCGTGGCGCCGGGAATCTCCACGCCATTGCTCTGCCACTGATAATTGATACCTGCTCTGCGGATTGGAGCAACCGTGAAAGATATCAGCTCAAAGCCGGCGTTTTGCTCAAAAACCTCCACCGCGCGCGGCTGGGTTTTAATTGCAGGTTGTTCAAGATATGCAGTGAGCACCTCAGCGGGAACCACGGAGATCGTTGTTCCGCCGCCCGGCAGTGTCCAGCCAACCGCGCAGTTATCCCCGCCGCCACCCTCTTTTTGCAGTACCTCCACATAATAACGGGTACCGGCCGTTAAACTCTTTAAAGCTGATTTTTGGTTGCTCTCTTTGTCCCATTGGCGCGCAGTAGTGTGATTGTTCACCCATGCGATCCGGGTTTTGTTAGCTGGATTGCTGTCAGAACTCAACCAGAGTTGCCCGGCGTCATCGGTGGCAATATAAAACAGATAACTCCCGCTGACCTGCGGGGTGATATATGCCCGCAAACGCTGACCATAGTTATCAGCGAAATTGGTCGGCGTTTCAAAAATAGAATTGACAATCAACTCTTCGTCCGGCGCGTCAGGAAATTTGTAGAAGCTGGTCAAATTATTGATCGAGGTGCCGCCAATACCGTAATAGACCTCACGGTAAAAGCCCTGTTCAGCCAACGCACTGAAAGCGCAAAGCACCATACACACTAAGAGCTTACAATTTAATCGCATATTACCTCACTTTGTTTGCTATTATAACCTTTTGTCACATACTAGTTCAAGCAAACATCCCCGAAAGTTATTAGGCGCGCCATGAAACCAAGACAACACCAACGATTTAAAAACCAGCCAAAACCGGATGCACACAAACCGGGCCCACGCAAACCGGATGATTTTCACCTGCCGCTAACCATTGTCGGCGGCGGAGCAGCCGGGCTTTTCGCGGGTTGCATCGCAGGCGAAGGAAAGCTGCCGTCGCTGATCATGGAGCGTAAACACAAACCCGCGCGCAAGCTGCTGATGTGCGGCAACGGACGCTGCAATCTCACGAAAAACATCTCCGCCGCTCAGATGCTGGAGGAGATGGGAGAACCCGCCGCCGCTTTTCTCAACCACGCCCTGAACGCCTGCCCCCCTGCCGCGATCATGCGCTGGTTTGAACAGCACCGCTTGAACCTGAAGCAGATGCCTGACAGACGTATCTTTCCCCGCACCGAAAAGGCCTCCGATGTCCTGCACACCTTGACCGACACCCTGCGCGACACCGCCACCGCGCTCGCGCTGAACACAACCGTGGGCTCCATTGAAACAACCAGCCACCCGACAGCCGGTTTTATTGTGTCAACCCAAAGCTTCAAGGTCTTTACCCGCAACGTGCTGCTGACCACCGGCGGGGTCAGTTACCCCAAAACCGGCTCGGTCGGCGACGGGCAGAAAATCGCCAAGGCCCTGGGCCACTCGCTCCTGCCCTACCGGCCGGGGCTGATCGGCTTTGTAATTGATCACCCCTGGATTCGTGCGCGCCAGGGCCATACCATGGACAACGCGACCATCAGAATCATCTGTGACAGCCGGCTCACCTACGCTGGCGAAGGACAGCTTGACTGCGAAAGCTGGGGCATCGGCGGGGCCGCGGCCTACAATGCCAGCCGCTGGCTTGCGCGCCATCAACCAGCAGACTTTGAATTGGAGTGGCAGGTACAGGGGGAGATAATCCGTGTGCGCAAGCCTGCCACCCGCCCATTGAAAGAGGCGATTGTAACGGTCGGCGGCGTGCCCTTAAATGAGATTAACCCGCGCACCATGGAGTCACTTAAATGCCCCGGCCTTTACTTTGCAGGCGAGATTATGGATATCGACGGCCCCACCGGCGGCTACAACCTCTCGGCCGCTTTTGCCACCGCCAAATGCGCGGTGGATGCGGCCAGGGGGGGGTAGGGATTAGGGAGCTGAAGGGGCTGCTGACAACAAAGTAGTGCAAGCATCTTGCTTGCAGATAAAGCTTCATGCAGAATAGAGTGCAAGAAGGAAGTCGTCCGCTATGCGGGCGACTGCGGGCGACACGCGAACGCTCAGCCACGCAGTATAGTCAGCCGCATAGCGACTGACCTCCTTGCTCCGCACCTGGCAGGCGTGCGTCAGCCGATCCGCTGGCAGGCCGAAGCTGTAGGGCGGCTGGCCGTGACCGCGCCGGCAAAGCGACAGTGGAGCGCAATGCGAGCCGTCAGCTGTCAGGCGGTTGACCATCAACGCGCCCCCGCGGTCACGGCCCGCGGCTACAGTGCTACGCGATGTGCAAGAGACGCGCCAGCCGAGTGTTTTGCAAGCCGCAAGCGGCCAGGGACGCGCCAACCGGGCGATTGTCAAGCCGAAGCTGTAGGGCGGCGGGCCGTGAACGCGCCGGCAAAGCGACAGTGGAGCGCAATGCAAGCCGTCAGCTGTCAGGAATGCGCCAGCCGGGCGATTATCAGGTCGAAGCTGTAGGGCGGCTGGCCTTGACCGCGCCGGCAAAGCGACAGTGGAGCGCAATGCAAGCCGCAAGCGGCCAGGGATG
>JAQUCE010000118.1 GCA_028686345.1 Kiritimatiellia bacterium | reverse complement strand
TTTTCGGGTCAACCTCTTGCCGCGGCTTTGGGCGGTCAAGCCCTTTCCCGTGGAAGAAGCGCAAAGAATAGCATGGCAGCTAAGGCGTGTCAACCGCGATCTTGAAAAAAATTCAACTTTCTTTTGCTTTTTTTGTTGCTGGTTTTTGGGGCCTGGAAAAGAGCCGGTTAGTGCGACCACACAGTGGTCGCACACAAGAGGTTAAAACCCAGGGGCTGCAGGGGTTTGACGGGCGCACGTTTTACCATCGAATTTGCGCCCGCTCAGCCGCCGCAAAAACCGCCGCGCCGGGAGGTTAAAAGGCAAGCACCAAAAACCTTAACCTGTGGCACTCAAACTCAGCCGTCGCACACGCGAGGGTGGCGGGAACTCGCGGAGTGTAATTCACACTTGCCTGAAATCAGAAAAAGAGTATATTAGTAAACCGTCTGCGGAGAAGGAGCATTGCTCTGACCCAAGGAGAAGCATCGGTATGCCAACGAAAGCAAGCTGAGCCAGCTCAGTTTTGTATGCCCTTCCTCCGCAAAAAATTAATACAAGGAGGAACTGATATGCAAACCACAGCTAAAATTAAACCTGAAATTAGAAAATTTAAAACCGCCGCTGATTACACCTGCAACTTTATTATTCGTGATCAGATCGATCCCTATCTAAAAAACGGCCACTATATCAATGAAAGCCGAATCATGCGACAGCTGGCCGACGCTGCCGCAACTCCCAACCCCAATGACCCGGTGCGAATCCGCGAGATACTGGCCAAATCGCGCCAGATCGAAACCCTGTTGCCCGAGGAAACCGCTGCGCTGATACAGGTCACTGACAAGGCATTGCTGGACGAAATGGCCGCAACTGCACTGGCAGTCAAGAAAGCGGTCTATGACAACCGCGTGGTAATGTTCGCCCCCCTCTATTTGAGCAACCTTTGTGTCAACAGCTGCGAGTACTGCGGATTTAAATCGTGTAACAGCAATCAAAAACGCGTGATGCTGACCATGGATGAGGTGCGCCGCGAAATCGAGGTGCTGGCAGGCAAGCTGGGGCACAAGCGGCTGATCGCAGTTTACGGGGAACACCCCAGCACCTCAACCGCGTATATCGCCGAAACCATCCGCACAGCCTATGCGCAGGATATCAAAGCCCCTAACGGCGCGCCAGTCGGTATCCGCCGCGTGAATGTCAATGCCGCCCCCCTGCCAATTGAAGACCTCAAGGTGCTCAAAGAGGTCGGCATCGGCACCTTCCAGGTCTTCCAGGAGACCTACCACCGCGCAACCTATAAGCGTCTCCACCCGCAGGGAACTGTGAAGGGCGACTATGATTGGCGTACAACCGCCTTCCACCGCGCCATGGAGGCGGGTGTCGATGATGTGGGTATGGGTGTGCTCTATGGACTCTATGACTGGAAGTTTGAGTTGCTCTCAACCATCTATCATGCCCGCGAGCTTGAAGCCAAATACAACATCGGACCACACACCATCTCCTTCCCGCGGCTTGAACCAGCCAGCGGCACTGACCTGCCGTCAACATCACCATATCTGATTGATGACGACACATTTCTGCGGATTGTGATGATCACCCGCCTCTCCGTGCCTTACACGGGGATGATTGTCACCTGCCGCGAGTCACCCGAGTCGCGCAACGCCTGCATCAGCTACGGCATCACCCAAATGGATGCCGGCAGCAACATTGCCCTAAAAGGCTACAGCGAGTATGAGAGCCAAAGCCCGCAGGAACAGGAGCGTCAGCAATTCATGCTTGCCGACACCCGCTCGCTCGAAGAGATGATCACCTACCTCGCCCGGCAAGGCATCATCACCTCATTCTGCACCGCAGGCTACCGCTGTGGCCGCACCGGCGGCTGTATCATGGATTCTCTCAAAACCGGCAAGGAAGGCAAGTTCTGTAAAATCAATGCTGTCCTGACCTTCCGTGAGTGGCTCGATGACTTTGCCTCGGAGGCGACCAAAAAGATCTGCGAGCCAGTACTCAACCAAGAGCTGCAAGCCATCCAGGAACATCTGCCCCTGTTCTACCCTACCGTCAAAGAGCACTACGACCGCATCTGCGCCGGTGAACGTGATCTCTTTTTCTAAAGCAGCTAGTCGCCGCCTGTCTGCGTGCTACGCACAGGCAGGCAACCAAAAGAGTTTGTGTGGTGTGCGGAAGGTCGTCGCTCTCATTCAGAAGTTTGCGATTAAGAGCCCGCTGCTCCAGTAACAAACGCTACGCGTTTGGGGAAACGAAGATGAATTTTCAATAACCAGTCAGAGAACAAAGCGCACGCTTCCGGCTTCAGGCTTCGCAATAGCTACGCCCGGACAAGTCGAGCTTTGTTTTTACGCCGTGCTAGGGAAGCGTGAACAACATACAGCTGCTGCGTAAGGTTTGTTGTCCAGCCTTTCCGTGTCCGGCGTAGCTGCGAAGCGCGAAGACGGAAGGCTGCTCCAAAAGATGGATAGTTGGAGGGAGTTGGAGGGTTTGATTGAGTGTGGTTTTCGGGTTGAAGCTGTAGGGCGGCTGGCCGTGAACGCGCCGGTAAAGCGACAGTGCAGCGACACGCGAACCGAAGCTGTAGGGCGCGGGCCATAAACGTGCCCCCCCGCGGCCACGGCCCGCGGCTACAGTGCTGCGCAAGCTGAAAGGGATGCGCCAGCCGAACGATTTGCGGGTAGCAGCTGAAGGCGTGCGCCAGCCGAGGTAACACGCGAACCGAAGCTGTAGGGCGGCTGGCCGTGAACGCGCCGGCAAACAAAAGAGTGGATCGCGTTTGCTCATCACGTTAAACATTCGCAACACGCTCAACAATCTCCTTGATCTGTTCGAGATCCATGAAGCCGATATTTAAAATGTCCACTTCAGCCTCTTTGAGTGCGAATTTGAGCGATTGATCCATCTTCGCTTTGTCATTGGCAAAGGCGCCCTCTCCCAAAATCTTCATCCCGATCAATCCCTGACCTTGCGCCTTCATCTGCTTGGCGAGCGCCAGGTTATCAACCACCGAGCCGTTCATGCTGGTACCAAAGGGGTTGATCCGAATATGCACTGCATCCACCCACTCTGAACCCACGCAGGCCTGCAGTGCGGGAAAACCATGTACAGAACAGCCATGGGCGCGAATCATCCCCTTCTTCTTCAGCCCAGCCAGATCGTCTCTGTAGCTCTGCTGCTCGGTCAGCCAGCTCTCCTTGTTCACGCAGTGAACCTGAACAACATCAATGTAATCGGTTTTCAACTCTTCCAGGAACCGCGGCACCAACACTGTCGCTGGCGAGCGTTCTGGCTCGGGAATGCCGTTGGGCAGCCACCAGATCTTAGAGAACAGCACATAGGATTCGCGCTTGAAAGGCGAGAGCGCCTCAGCCACGATCTGATGCGAGCCGTAAAGATCCGCGGTGTCGAAGCAGCGCACCCCCAGCTCATAGGCCTCGCGCAGGAGTTTGACGAATTTATCGCGCCCCATTTTGATCTGCATGGAGGTACGGTTGAAGGATTTGACCCCTGTGCCGAAACACAGCCGGGTAGTTTTAATGCCGGTGCGACCGATCTCCACTTGATCGAAAGCTCCAATCTTTCTTGGTTCCTCCTGCGCGGAAACAGCACCGGCAGCCACAATCGCGCCGGTTGTCACGGAAACAAAATCTCGTCTACTGATATTGGTCATTTGCCACCTCACTTTTCTGTTAGCAATATATTAGCTAAAAATAAGAACCAAGACAACCCGGAATTTATCCAGAATTCAACCTCATTTGTTTGCCTGCCTGTGCGTAGCACGCAGACAGGCGGCTGAAAGCTGTTTAAGTTGCTATTCTTTCGGCTCCTGCCGTGAAAAACAAGAAGTAGCGAATCTCAGAGCCGGAAGCGCGCTCTTCGTTCTCTGACTGGTTATTGAGAATTTACCTTCGTTTCCCCAAACGCGCAGCGTTTGTTTCTAAAGCAGCGGGCTCTTAACCATAAACTTTTCAGTGAGGGCGAAAACCTCCCGCACATCACACAAACTCTTTTGACTGCGGCGACCAGCTGCTTTAGGAGTAGGGCAAAAAAAATACCACCCGCTCTGCGGATGGTATCTATATAAATCTGTGGTCACTGCTCAGGTCGCCAAGAGCAGTTACAATCTATGATTAATTCGGCTCACTCATCAGGCTTTGTCTTGCGCAGACCTAGACCGCGGTCCCCGTCTTTCCACAATCCACGACTCTTGAGAATATTGACACGTTCGTAACGCTTCAATACATTGCGCTTGGCGCTTATTTTACCTGAACCTTTTAAACTGCTGTGCTGACTCATTATTCAAATGCTCCTCTTCGACTTTGAACTACCTCGATGAACAAAGAGGTATCAATATATCATAACCAACGGGGTTTTCAACCCCAAAACAATAAATTTGTGAATTTTATTTGGCGCGTTCCGCTCGCACACATGGTGGGCCCAGCTGGACTCGAACCAGCGACCTAAGGATTATGAGTCCTCAGCTCTGACCAACTGAGCTATGGGCCCGTGTGTTAAAAACAGAGGTAAGTTATCATAACCAGCCCCATGCCTCAATCACAAATCAGCTGCAACCGAAAAAATCATTGATCAGTTGCTCGGAGGCATTGTCACCGCACCCGTACAGCCCGACTCTTTGCTGACATGCTTTTCACTATGAAGTATATTCATATCCATTGTCACCATTGCGTTATACTGAAATTGAGATTGTTTATGCGAAAGTTGTTCCATACACGCCAAGCGGGCGGGTGTGATGAGTTGATAGCGTAAATCCCTGTTCAATCTCTCGAACTATTCGGGCAACTGCACACTCAATTCGGTACACCGAGTATAATTGCCTCTACATCCGGTTTACGGACACACCTTTGAGTGTATCCTTGACCGGGCAGGCTTTTTCCGCATGCTCAATCAGAGCCTTAACCGCTTCAGGTGCAGAATCGGATTCGATCTTCAGCGCATAACGGATGGCGGAGAAACCGGGCCGCACCTGCGACTTACCCATGAATCCATCTGGATCCAGATCACCTTCGACCTGTATCGAAACCGCCTTGACCTGTACATTATGAGCCGGGGCGAACAGATTGACGAGTACCACCATACATCCACCCAGCGCGGAAAGAACCAGTTCTACCGGGTTTGGTCCGGTATTCATTCCGCCCAGAATTTCGGGTTCGTCGATCCGAATGGTATGCGTTCCACTGCGTGCGTCTGCCTGCAACGATTCGCCCGTCCATTTCACTTCACTTTTGAATAGCATATTAGCCATGTTTTTTTTCTTTCATTAAATGCGGGCGATCTGCTTCACCCATGTGTTGTTTGTCAGGCAGTTTTGCCGTCGGCATTGTTCCGGCTCATTATCCGGGAAACCAGTCAGTATCAAGGCGCGCCCACCTGCGAGCCGGGTTATCGCGAATGTAGTGTTCGAAGGCCTTGAGCATCTTCATGTCGAGGGAGAGGTAGTCGTAAAAGCCATCCTCATCCCATATCTTCAACTCCGGGTTACCCAGTTGCTTACGCATCGCATGCAGCACCCGGCCTTCAATGCGCGAGACATGTGTGCCAATCACATATTTCGGAGGGGTGCGGGCAATGGCCAAGCCGTGAAAATGCTCCGGCATCACCGCTGTCACGCCCAGCTCATAGGCAGGGTCTTCCTCGGCAATTTTACGCCAGGCCTCCATCAGCAGCTCGCCCGCCTGCTGCAACATCACCTGCCCATTGACGATGCATGAAAGGCAACGCCAGCGGTTCAGTGTGCAAAACGTGATGAAGTAATAGCCCTTCGCGTGGTAATCATGCCCACGCACTCGCACATGGCCCATCTCTCAACTCCTTGTTTTATTTGCCGCCGCAAGCTACGGGCTGACCTAGTGTGGCTCCCGCCGGGCTGACCTAGTGTGGCTCAGGTTAGATTGCCCGACAGACGATTGGATGCAGAGCCCTTGCTGATAGTTCACAAAATTATGGCATGAGAGAAGCAATGCTGCAAGCACGATTCACTCATAATCCTGCGCTATTTCACAACATCGGCCAGTGCCTTGCCAGCTTTGAATTTTGCCACCTTCTTGGGGGTGCTGTTGTCGATCACCCTGCCGCCGCTTCCGCCGCCCGAGCTTCCGCCGCCAGCAAAATCAAAGATACTGTTGGATTTGTTGGAGCGGCTGGAGTTGTGGTCCTGCCACTCCAGGCTGCTGATACTCCCCGGATTATCCTCGGCATCGCCCCGCGAAAGCGTGCGTCCGGTTTCGGGATCGAAGTAACGACACGCGCTGAAGTTCGGGCCTTTGGCAATCGCATCAATCAACTCACCTTTATTCATATAGGGCGAGGGGGCGTTGCCGCCGCCGTAAAGCCCGGTCTCAGCGTTCCAAGTCATGCCGCTGAAAAGCTGCAGCTCGTCGGTGATCGGCGCAGTTGCGTCAGGCCGCGGAGTGCCGCTGGCATCATAGAATAGCGGTGCACCGTAATCCTCGTATTCAAAGCGCTCGACAACATCGCCCTTGGCATCAGTGAGAGCCAGCAGGCCGCCCTGATCGTCGTAGTGATGGAACAAGATGGCTCCGCCGCTGATCGAGGCCAAAGCACCGGATTTTTCCAAGAGGTGCGGCCGCACGAATGTGCGCTGGGCCGCCCCGTCCACGTAGGTTTGCAGGAGGTTGCCTCCTGTTGGAGAATCACAATCATCATCGACTCCGTCGCAGTCATTGTCAACACCGTAATCGTATAGATAGGTGGTTGTGATTTGAACTGGCCCATCTGGTAAGAGCAGCGGTGTGGTTTTGCCGAGGCGATGCCCTACCGCCAGCGGGCTATAGCGGTAGGTGACAACGGTCGATGGGGCACCCCCTGCAACCTGTTCATCTACCTGTACCAGCCGGTTGGCGTAGTCGTAGTGATACACCCGCTCACCAGCCGCGCCCGTGCTGGCAATCCGGTTGCCGTTGGCATCGTAGCTGAACGTGCCGGATGGCGCCTCTGTGTATTGATTCATCTGAGCGTCGCCGGGCGGTATCGCGGCGTTCATTGCATAGGCTTCAGCAACTCCGTTGTTGGTCACCTGCAAGCGGTTGCCGTTGGGATCAAGCACGTAGCTCTGGATCCTGTCGCCTGCCGGCCTGTTGCTGTGGGTGCCGCGCGTCAGACGATGAAGGGCGTCGTAGGCATAGCTCTCCTCCCTCAGCGGCCCGTCGCCGCTCCACGGGGCGGTCATGACGCGCAGAGTCTGGTTCTGGTTGCGGTCATAAGCGCTGTTGCGCTGGTCAACCACCTTTCCGCCGCCGGCGCGTGCATGGTTGATGCGCGCCACCTGCTGCCAGCCGAAGTCGTTGGCGGCATTCGGGGTGTTTTGCTCGCCGTTCCAGAAAACCCGGGTGTTGATCTGGTTGGCGCGGACGATCTTGGCGAGCCGCCCAGGCCCGTCATATGCCAAGGTTCCCAGGGTGGTCAGACTCTCCGCCGCTGTTTCACGGGTACTGACAGCAGTTGGCAGATCCAGCGCATCGTAGCTCCAGAGAACCTCGCGCCCATCAGGACAGCTCAGGGCCAAGCGATTACCAACGCCATCGTAGGTATTGGTCATAGCCATTCCATCCTGCACGCACCTGATGCGGTTGCCAAGCGAATCATACGCAAAGCTCAATGCCGAGCCGTTGTTGGCAGCTGCGACCAGCTGTCCAAGGCCGTCATAGGCGAGGGTCTCGAAGGTCGTGGTGTCCATGACACCCGGCGCGACAGTGATATCCCGGCGTACCAGGCGATCCAGCGCGTCATAGGTGTTGGTCACGGTTGTGCCGTTGGCATCTGTGTATTGCGCCAATCTGCTGCGCGGATCCCAGCCACGTACTATGACCGTGCCATCGGCGTGTGTAACGGACACAGGGCGGTCGCAGCTATCATAGGTGAACATCGTGGTGTTACCATTGCCGTCAGTTGAGCTGACAATGCGGTTGTTGCGATACTCGCTGTGCGAAGCGGTCAGTACAATGCCGCCTGCTTGCGCTCCGCTGTAGTGGGTGGTATTGGTGACGCGCCCAAGTCCGTCCACTGTGAACACGCTCCCATTGCCGAGAGCATCGGTTGTGCTGATCAGATTGTGCGATGAGTCGTATGCATTTGAAATAGTGTTGCCAACATTATCCGTGACGCTGATACAGCGATCAAGGGCATCATACGCAAAGCTCTGCGTGAAGAGCTGCCTGCCTGCGCTGACATCCGAAAGGTCAGTGGTCTGCACAGTCAGGATATTACCGTTACCATCATAGGCGCAGGCGGTCGTATTTCCTTTGGGATCAACAACCGAGGCCAGTCGTCCAACGCTGTCATAGTTGAATGAGGTAGTGTGTCCCCTGTCATCCGTGCAGGTCAGCAGCTGGTTGTTGGGCGCATAGCTCCAGTCGAACTGCGAGGCACCGTCACTGATCAGCGTACCGGTGGCCAGGTCGAAAAAGGAGTTGCTCCTTCCGGTCAGTCGATTGAGCGGGTCATAGGTGAAGAAGCTTTCCGTGAGGGTGCGGTTTAGGGCACCACCGGGCAGATCAACGAGTTCGCCCTCTGTTCTGGTGTAGATACGGTTGCCGCAGGCATCGTAGATGCAGGTCGCCACATTGCCCATCGCGTCGATGGTTTGGATAGGACGGTCAAATCCGTCATAGACGCAAACGGTTTCGCTAACTGTACTAACATCGACCTGGCTGATCTTGCGGATATTGCCGTTGGAATCATAGTCGTAGAGGTCAACTGTGCTGAGGCCAGTGCCTGGGGCGCAGGCCCGGGTGTACAGGAAGCCACGTTCATCCAGGGCGTAGCTGATCACGTTGTCGGGGTCAACTCCGCTGACACCCTCAGGCAGGCGATGGAGGATCAAGCCACCATTGGCATCGTAGACAAACTGGTTGGTCATGATGCCCGAGTGGCCACCCTGCGACACCTCCTGCGCAACCTGGATCGCCCGGTTCAGGAGATCGTACGCAACCGTTGTTGTCCAATCAGGGTTGGTCAGATCAAGCGTGCCGTCTGGAGCGCGGTTCTCCACATCCACCTGCACAAGGTTGTTGTTGGCATCGTAGAATAACCCTGCCCGCACCTTCTCGCCAAAGGTTGCGCCCTGAGTCTGCTTGGAGACAATCTGGTTTAGTGCATTGACCTCAAACTCCGTAGGTGTGCCGCGCGGGTCTACGCAACGGATCAGGTTGCCGCGTGCGTCATATTCGTAGCTGGTGGTGAGATTGTCGCCAGCGGCATCCGCATCTACGACAACCTGCTGCAAGTAGCCGCGTTGCGCACCGCTGGCAAAGTAGATGTACTCGTCGCGGCGGCGGTGACCTGCGCCGTCCTCTGCTTGGACGCAGGCTGTCAACTGACCGTGGGCGTTGTATTCAAAATTTGCGCGGGCCAGTGTTGGCGGGGTGCGGTCGAGGATAACGCCGTGCTGCGTGAGCGTGACAAGATTGCCGTTGGCATCGTAGTTACAGCGCGTCTCGAAACCGCGCGGGTTGGTGACGCGGGTGACAAAGCCGTCACAGTCATCGTCACGCCCGTCACAATTTTGATCCACGCCACCTGCAAAACTCAAACGCAAGCGGAAATTGGAGCATAGCCAGGGTTTGCTTCGTGCGCCCGACCGCAGGATGTAGTGGCCATCCCGAAACTCCGCCGTGAAATTCGACGAAGGATCAGAGCCAAAGCGTGGGTCATGTTCGAAGCTGCTTACGAGAAAGTCCGCTCGTCCGTCGCCATCCAGATCTCCGTTGGAGACGCAACGCTCTGTACGCAGGTTGCCGCGAAGGCGCGGAGGTGTGGCATGGTTGAGATCGCCCTGATAGACCCATTCGATGCGGTTAGTCAACGGACGCTGCCAGGATGTGCAGAGCGAGTCGTTATTCCAGCTCCAGGCTGACTCAAAGAGGTCGGGGTCGGTTGCCCGGAGTTTACCGGCAGGGCGGTTTGCGGTGGCAGTGACCGCCTGACCGGGCGCGGCGCGGCCAGTGAACTCGCGCAGCGCGACAGGACGGTTTCGGCTGTCGAAATCATACTCCGAGACATTGCCCAGCGGGTCGTTGACAATGCAGCGCAGCGCAGCGAAACGGTTGCCCGGCACTGGTGTCTGCGGCAGGTAGGTGATGCAGGTGGGTGCGTCCGTGCCGCGCTGAACCGAAACGCATTGCGCGAAGGTTGGGGATGTTGGGTCAAGATCGTACGCGCATTGCGCAGTGGTCTGGCCGCGTGCATCGACCATCGAGAGTAGTAATCCGCTGACTTCTGGAGCAGGCCCTGTGCTGTAGGTGTAAGTGGTGGACTTGCCAAAGGGGAAGTCGTTGTTGTTCGATGTTTTGGTAACAGCTGGTGAGGTCATTGACTTGAGATCGCCGGGAAGGCCATTCGGGTCGTCTGCTGCGTAGTAGGCATAGGTGACGGTGCGGCCAGAGAAATCAGAGACAGAGGCAATCTGCGCGGCCGGGTTGTAGGCAATTGTATTGGTACGGCCAAGGTCATCCACGATGGCTATAAGCTGGCCGTCGCCATCATAATTCAGCGTCACTGTGTTGCCATGGCGATCCACGATCCGTGCAAGTTTTCCGCCTGCCGCAGATGCCGCATCAAATGGATTAAACTCCCAGTAGCCGGTATCAGCGAAGGTTAGACGGAAGGCGGCTGTAGCACCATCCAGCCTACCCTCACGAAAAAACTCCGGGCAGGTATAGGCGCCGTTGGCCTGTAGGCGGAAGGTGTCCCTGCGACCTGTGCCGTCATAGATGTCGATTGCGTTATTGTTCTGAACGCAGCGCACATCATAGCTGTGGCTCCAGCGATTGCCCTGCACTGTGGCAGCGCCAGTACGGGAGCGGTATGTACGCACCCACAGAAAATCGAGGCCGCGCCCGGGTATGGCCAGATCAACCACCTGCTGTTCGACTTCGCCTGAGTGTAGACGAAGGCTCAGGGCACTGCCACCGTCATCATCACTGTCCTGCAGATCGTATGAGGGGTTAGGGCTTCCGCCACCATTTGGGGTCATCGGTAGATGCATTCTCCTTCCAGTCGGTAGCCCAGAGGCAGGATCACGCTTTCCGGCGGCATTTCCAGATTTAACATCATTGTCGCTAGCGGAAACGCTGCCAGCACTGCCTCCGCCACCATCTATTGTGATGGTCATAGGCTTATGAAGCCTCTTCCCAGTCGCCAGCCCAGAGGGAGGGTCACTTTTCCTGGTCTGTTGTCCCGCGCCTGCTGACTGACCTGCAGTGCAAGCGTGTGCCGCGACAAGGGTCGCTGTTCTGGCAGGACTTGCGGGCGGCCCTTCGGGGGGAGCCTGCAAGGTGCGCGCTAGCGATGGTGCCACCTCAAGCGCGTTGTTCAGGGTTGCCAGCACCAGTCCGCTGTGGCTGCTGACCACCTCAACAGTGTGAGCTCCGGGTGCTAGGTTCGGCAATGTGCCGCTGAGCAGCGAAGACCCTAGGAATGTTGCATTCTCAAGCAGCACACCGTCAACGAAGATCTGGTCACCAGCGTAAAAAAACCGGCCGGTAACGTAGAGGGTGGAGCCGCCCGAGTTCGCCAGCAGCGCCGGCTCGCCTGCCGAGATAGTAGGCTGCGGGAACAGGACGCGGAAGAAACGCGAGGGCGAGCTGTCAGGGGTAACAGGGACCGTTGTTATGCCATCCAGTCCGATAACCGTTCCCAGTGATGACCAGGTGTTGGTCAGCGTATTTTTAACCTGGATATCGTATGTGGCTTCCTTAATGCCCGGCAGAGTCAGGCTAACATCGCCGCCATCCAGATGGATGTCAACGCTGCGCCCTTCAGGAAGTACGGCGCGCACAAAGGCGGCCGTCAAGATACAAGCGGCCAGGCATAGTGCCAGTGCACGCCACTCTACATGACCTTTTTTCAGCATCTGCTTTTTCATTGGAATCTCCTTAATTTAATACTGATGTCAACTTCTCCCAACCTGCTACAGTCTATATCACGCTGTGATGGTCGCGTCTGCAAAAAAATTTCCGCAATGAATAATCATGCAAATTTTGTTGCTTGCCGAGGGCCTGATGACCCAACACCAGATATGATATCTCTTAGGTGTCATATTGTGCAATAGTTTTTTATATATTTTATGATGAAATTAATCTATCACAGTGAGAGTGCGATTAAAGAGGGCAAGACGTCAACGCAAGAAGAGGTTTTTTCTGAGTTGGAACAGAGATTGCAGATCGATGAATGAGTACTCTATAGAGTGGGCCGATCCTGCTAAACAGGAACTCTTTGAAATTGCGGATTTTATTGCTCAGGAGTCTTCTGACAGCGCACGCAGAGTTGTTCCTGAGAATTATGCGTTGAGAGAAGGCCAGCAGTTATTGTCGAGTCGGTTGATAAGATTCGGTGCGCTGTGTCCTCTGCAACTCTGTGAGAGCTAATTTATCAAGTAAATCCTGTTAATCCTACCGTGCCACGGCGTAGCCTTGGCGGGAGAAACATTTCCTCTGCATTCCAGCGGTCTGATTACAGGCAGAGCTGTACGCAACCGCCTGTGTTTTTAATGACAGCAGCGTTATCAAACTCAATAAAATTGTCAGAAATGCTTTCATTTACCTTTCAAATGTAGAATTTTTAAATACGACCCCTAAATGCATATGGTCTGGTTGCACTTGGGACACAGGTAGGACATGAACATCAGGACAAGTAATCCGGGGACCAAGAATAGTCCTCCGATCAGCCCCCATGCCCATCCGTTTCTGTATTCTTCTGCGCCTGCATCCGATTCTTTAGGCCATAAAACTTCCGTCCTGATTCAACAAACGAAAAGCATGCGCCGAGAACGGCAAGGATTGTGCCTGCCCATAGAGCCTTCCGTAGGCCAGGATATTTCTTTGCAAGCTCCGTGATGAGTTGCTGGGGACGCTCCATTCGGAGGTTCTTGAGGATGCGAGCACCAACGCGAACGCGGACAACATACTTATGGCCTGCTCCTCCCCGTTTAGCCACTGAATACCCGCAGGCCCTTTCCTTGCCGCTTGTGCCATGCTTGTTGCACCAATGTCCGTGTCTCCGAGACGCTTGATGATCCCGACTCCATCGGCACCACCATTCTTTACAGTGAAATATGCCGCATCTGCATTCTTCTGTGCTACTGCCGCTATGGATGCAAGGTCGGCGGGGTCATCGACATGCTTGAATACTGTTGCCGTCCGCGCGAGGCCCATCTTGTCGGTGAGGCGTCGCAAGTTTCCGAATGCAGATCTCAGGGCTCCGTCCAACTTCCTTCCCTTTACGGACCTCTTGGCTGCCGTTATGACGAAGTCAGCAAAACGCTGTGAAAGTGCCCCGATCTTGCGAAATGCCTTGAGTACCGCTGGAGCCCAGTCAGCCACATCGACAGCCTCAGTCAGCAGCCCTACGCCGGCAAGGGCGGCAATGAGCGGATCAGTTTCCTTCCCCGTAACTTTGAAGTAGCCCTGCTTGATCAGATCACGAACGTCCCCATAGATGATCATGTCCGAAGTTATTCCCCCAGCAAGTTCTTCGATGGAGTTCCCAGACCCGGTCACAAAACCTTTGGTTGCTCGCTTTGTCCTGCCCCACAAAGAGGTTAATTCCGTCTCAAGGTCTCGCTCTAGCGCCTTGGCTTCAGCCTGCCCTGGCATGTCGGGATGCCGTATGACGAAACGAGCCATTTCCAAAGCTTCACTGAGCTTGCCTTCTTCTTTCAGCACCTTGATGTCGGGGACGTAGTTGTAATTCGGGAGTGCCTCAAGAGTTTCCTCTATCTGTCGTTCCGAGGTAACCTCGCGAAGCGATGCATATAGGAAGAACGCGACCAGCAAGGAGATGATCCCAACCGCCGCGTACTTTAGCCCGTCATAGAGTTTACCGATTTTCATGATGTTCTCCTGTGCACAACGTTTAGGATCACCTGCGCCGGAACGTCATTCGTCGAGCGTAGCGAGCCCTCAAGCCCACTTCGGCGACAGGTGCATCCTTTTGTTGGACACGTTTTTTATTATGGGTTTTTCTTTCGCGCCGAT
>JAQUCE010000208.1 GCA_028686345.1 Kiritimatiellia bacterium | reverse complement strand
TCACACAGTCGCTTAGGCGAACAATCGCCAGCATTTGCAAATTGCTTCATCCGCCTTCTTCCTAAATGAAAATATTTTCTGCAAGCAAGATGCTTGCACTACTCCATTATCACTTTTACAGTAACGTCACAATAATCCGCCCTGGAGCAGCCTTCCTTCTTCGCGCTTCGCAGCTACGCCGGACACAGAAAGGCTGGACAACAAATCTTACGGGGCAGCTGTTTGTTGTTCACGCTTCCCTGTCACGGCGTAAAAGCGAAGCTCGACTTGTCCGGGCATAGCTATTACGAAGCCTGAAGCCGGAAGCGTGCTCTTTGCTTTCTCGCCGATTATTGAGAAATTATCTTTGTTTCCCGGAACGCGGGACGTTTGTTTCGGTAGCAGCGGGCGCTTAATCATAAACTTCCACCTTTAAGCTTGTCCGCAACGCTCTAATAGTTAATACTGTATAAAGTTTAACAGATTAAGCAAAAGAAGAGGAAAATATGAATACCAAACAAATGCTGCTCACAGCTGCAGCTTCGCTCTGCCTCACTTGCGCTATGGCAGATACTGTGCAACCAGCCAGCGCGTCAGGCAAACATCACGCCATCATAATCCAAGGGGCAGGATATCTGCCAGAGAGCCAGCCACCGGCTGAAGGTGCTGATGCCGTGACACAGGCGACAACCAAATCAATCAACACCTACACACTCTCCGCCGCGCTAGCTCTCAAGCTCAAAGCACAGGCCATTGATGTGACCATACTTCCGCACACCGCCTGCCGGGAGATGCAAGCACTCACCGACGGCTCGCAGCGCAAGGCCGACCTGATCATCTTCGCGGGCCCGTCACATTTCAACAAGCAACCGCCACAGCTGACAAAACTCTACCGCAAACTCGGCGCAGCCGTGGAAAACAACTCCGCGCTGCTTTGCACAACCCTGGTACCGGCCTGGTACCCTGAGACAAAGGGCCAGGCAACAATCAAGGTCGCAGCTAAAGCCTTTGAAAAAGCGGGCGCCGGGGTTGTTGAAGGAGTCTCGATCCTGACTCCGCAAGACAAAAAAAAGGGTGCCTCAGAGAAAGAGATCGATGTAGCCTTAACCGATTTCGCGGCGCGTATCACCGCTGCGCTGAAAGCAAAGAACTAGCTTTTGGCACTTTGCGTCTAGGTTTTGCTGCAAAGTGCTGGCGGCCGTATGCCGGGATGGGATGGGTGGGAGATGAGAGTAATGGGATTGATGGGAAGTATGTTTGCTGGCTCAGCCTGCAAGCTGGTCGCCCGTAAGCTGTGACTGGCTTGCGGGCTGCGCGGCATTTTGCTGCTGGCTCGTGAAAAAGAGCGACAAAGTTCGCGACAAAGTTCGCGACAAAGACAAACCACATGATTAACCACCTTTACATCCATGTCCCTTTTTGTCGCAGCAAGTGCCATTACTGCGGCTTTTACTCAGAAACCGCACTCTTCGGAGAGCGCATCCACGGCTACCCGGGATTGGTCGCCAGGGAACTGGCGCTTTGGGCAAAACAGTGCGCCGAGGTGCGGAACATGCGGCCACGCTCTATTTACACAGGTGGCGGCACCCCTTCGCTGCTGGGTGCGGAGGGCTTCAGTGCGCTGGCGAGTGCGCTCAGAAAATCAATGGATCTGAGCCGCCTGACTGAGTGGAGCGTGGAGCTCAACCCAGCCTCAGCGTCAACTGAGCTCCTGGAGGCAATGCGCGCAGCGGGTGTTAACCGACTGACCTTCGGTGTACAAAGTTTTAATCAGGAGGTGTTAAGGCTGATCAACCGGACACACACGCCCACGCAAATAATAGACAGCATTCAACGCGCCCGTAAAGCTGGTTTTCAAAATATCTGTCTTGATTTAATTGCCTCTCTGCCCGGCCTCTCGCAGGAGCTCTGGGCGCAAGAGCTGCAGCAGAGCATTGAGCTGGCCCCCACGCATATATCGGTCTACAACCTATCAATTGAGCCGGCCACCCGTCTGGCCGCCATGGTCGCGAACGGGCTGCGAACAGCCGACGAGAATCAGCAGATGGAAGTTCTGTCCATAGCGGAAGAGCGTTTGACACAACAGGGTTACAACCGCTACGAGATCTCCAACTACGCGCTCAGCGGCTGCGAATGCCAGCACAACCTCGGCATCTGGCGCGGCAATGATTACCTGGGGCTGGGACCCTCTGCAGCCTCACGCATCGGCAACCGCCGTATTGAGAACCATCCGGATCTGGAGGCGTACGAACAGCATCTCAGCCACCTTTCTCTGCCACCGCGTGACACAGAGATCTTAGCAGCAGAGGACGATGGTGCCGAGCGCTCGCTCTTTGCGTTGAGATTACAGGAGGGATTCAACCCCGCGGAGTGTGGCCGACGCTTTGCCCTCGCAGCTGCGAAGGTGGATCAATGGGAGTTAGGCCTCAGAAAACTTGCCTGCTGCGGAGCTGTTGAGCCGGGCGGCAAAGCATGGCGGCTAACCAGACGCGGGCGTGAAATCTGCGACTATGTAATCCGGGAACTCTGCGGTGATTGACATTCCTGCGGAGGGCCAGCGGCCGGGCGCAGCATTAAATAATGACATAAAAGAGGATGCAGAAAAAGTGACATAGAGTTCCGGCGAGCACAAAAACATGCCAGATGGCATGGTGAAAGGGCATCACCCGCCAGATATAGAACACAGTTCCGAGCGTATAAAGCGCACCGCCCAGCACCAGCCACATAAGCCCGTAGGGATCCATGGTCCGGTAGAGGGGGACAATTCCGATCACCGCCACCCAGCCCATCACAATATAGGCCAGGGTGGAGACAATCCGGTAACGTCCGGTAGTGAAGAGCTTCATGACAACACCTGCCAGTGCCATGCTCCAGACAATTCCGAACATGGTCCAGGACAGGGCTGGATAGTTTGGCCGTAATGCCACCAGCACAATTGGGGTGTAAGAGCCGGCAATCAAAAAGTAGATTGCCATATGGTCACAGATCTCCAAGACCCGCTTGGCCCTTGGATGCACCAGCGCGTGGTAGATCGTTGACACCCCATAGAGCAGAATAATCGAGGAGCCGTAGACCGCCGCACTCACAACCTTCCAAACGCATTGCTCCTGGCTCTGAGCCGCAAAGACAAGCAACAATGCCAGCATCGCAGCACCCAGATGGCTGCCAATTGCATGGGTGACGCTGTGCGCGATCTCCTCGGCAGCCGAAAATCCGTCTTGTTCGTGGTTGATCATGGGTTAGGGGTTAGGGGTTGGGGGTTAGGGGTTGGGGGTTAGCCAGGGAAATCGAGCGAATCGAGGTAGTCGAGGTAGTCGATTAAGTCGACCCCTCACCGGCAGCCAGCTGCAGATCG
>JAQUCE010000117.1 GCA_028686345.1 Kiritimatiellia bacterium | reverse complement strand
TATTTTGTCATTCATAATTCAAGAGTGTTACGGATAATATTAAAGGTGTATGAAAAGGTTTACAAAAGTGGGACAAATAATGCAAGGGTGATTATAAAAAGTTCTTTATTGATTTTCGCCTCTTGGAACGGATGATAAGGAGCAGTACCTTAACAAATCATTTCAACTCTCCGTTCAATCTCCATCTCATAGTGCAAGCACAACTCAATAATAACTGATGATCATGTCCTGCCACATTCGTTAAACCTTGATTTCAGGGGCCAAAATGACGCTCTAAGGGCCGAAAAACGACGTTTTCTTTATGTAAGTTATTGTTAATCAGGATATTACAGAGGCTAAGCGTCAAAACACGAGCGGAAGAAGCTAAGGATGTCCTCCTGCGGTTCCTTGTCGGGGAGGAGAGGATGGCTTCCATGGAGAGAATGTCGCTGTATGCATACGCAAGTATGGCATATGACGACGCTTCTTCAGAAAAAAAAGCTTCCATTCTTATCGCATTGTTAGCCGCTGCGGCTATGGAGGAAGATAAGATCGTGTTTATGAAGGTTGACACGATCCTTGCCGAAAGAAGTGCGGCTTATCGACTCTCTCACGAACGCCTTGCCATGCTTGAGCGTCATAGCCTAGAACCTCCAACCACCAATCTTTATACGGACAGGGATTTGAAAGCTGCCCTTGCGGAATCTCGAAGTTACACGCAACATACAAGTAGTACTCCCTCAGTTTGTCGCCATAGCCAGCACGCAGATTACTGATGAAAATGGTTTCATGTTCAATCGGTGGATAACTAAATCGTTGCGCCCCTTGGTGTTAATAAAGTAATTGGGGTCATAATAGGTCTTTTTCAGAAAATCGCTCACCAAGTTCTTATGGAACTCCTCTGATTCGGCAGGATTGCGTCTGTCCAGCAACTCAGCCAAGTTGATTTTGCGGGCGGTGTTTTTTTTACCAGGAAGGAACTAAAGCAGCTAGCCGCCTGTCTTGCTACGCACAGGCAGGCAACCAAGTGTATCAATGTGCGAGAGGTCTACGCGCTCACTGAAAAGTTAGTGGTTAAGAGACCGCTGCTTTAGTGATAATGAAGTAGTGCAAGCATCTTGCTTGCTATGGAGTTTCAGCCAGAATGGAGTGGAAGAAGGTGGCACAACATCGATGTGTAGAAAGCAGCACAGGTGTCCCGCCTGTGTTGGTCGTGGAATTCACAGCCGAGACGGTTGTGCTACTTTCGTGCTCTTCAAAAACAGCATTCTTTTTTTGTTAAAATATTTTTGTATTCCGGTTGACTTAAATACAAGCCTTATGTATTGTTACATTAATTAACGGAGTGAACAAATGATATTGCGTATTGTTGTGATCCGATAAAAAACCAAGATGTAATATATCGGCAGTCAACGAAAGAGGGTAAAGCAGATATGAGTGAAACCGCTTTAAAGCTGTTGGTAACAACCCTGGTTTTATTGTGGTTGATAGTCACTTTTTATTCATCGACAGCCGCGCTGATCAAAGATCTTTGCTCTCAGGTGCGGCAGCTTTCATACTTGATGCGATGCGCTGTGTTTGCGGGTCTTCTGCTGGTAACATTATATGGAGGGTCAAAGGGAACCAACACAACGCAGCAGAGCACAAGCACTCCTTTGATTGAGCAGGTTGCTACGTTCTTTTCGGGGACAACCGCAGAGCGTGGTCTGGATATTGAGTGGGATTACCTGGTTAACCCCGAAAGCCTGCTCGAACTTACTTCAAACCAGTGTGTCTCCGGTCTGGCTTTAGTCTCTGTCTCCACAAACCCCGCGCCGGCATACTGGGCAACAGATGATCTGCCGACCAACATGGAGGCGCATGTTAATCCGGCGTGGCTCCGATATGGCATAGCCGAGGACGGCTATTGGATCAACAGCACCGACGAAAACAATGTTAAAGAGTGGTCATATTGCATCGGGGGTCAAGAGGTGGAATCTCTTTTCATCTCAAGCACGGGAACTATTTCAATCTCTGTGCCGGCCGGTGCTTCAGCCTCCCATGCGATGCCTGATGAAAGCGGACTTTCAATCCTCGCACCGCTCTGGGGCCCGTTCGGCGTGGTGCCTGCACTGGGAAGCTGTGTGTGGAGCGCGGCCACAACTAATGGCGGTCTGCTGGTCTGTTGGAACAATGTTCTGATTGGTCGCTCCACCAACAATATTGCCTCTTTCCAAGCCGAACTCCACTGGAATGGCGACGTTGAGTTCCGCTATGCCCTGCCGGATAATTTTATTACATCCAATCACGTGGTCGGGGTGCAGCACGTGGGCGGCGGCGAGTCGGTTACCCTCGGCGGAGGCAATTCGGCATTGTCTGTCAATGCGCTCTCACTGTTTTTCAGGGGTTTTACCCCTTTCCCGTATGGCGAGTGGGATTTGGACAAAGATGGAATTCCCGCTAATGAGGAGGTCTACCTCTATGGCACATCACCGACACATTTTGACTCTGATTTCGATGGAATCTCAGACAGCAACGAGGTCGCAAACGCCCGCAATCCACTCAACCCGGATGAAAACGGGAATGGGATTGTTGATGGATTGGAGATAAGTTTTTATGGAGAGTATGATCCAGATGACATCGACCCGCGGGATGGATTAAGCTATGGCTACAAAATTGCGAACAAACTTGATCCGGCGCGAGACTGTTCAATTGACAGTGATGGCGATGGATTCCCTGACTGGCAGGAGGAGCTGGCTGGAACAGATCCGAATAACGGGCAAAGCACTCCCGAGATCAATCAAGGCGAGAGCATCTTGACTGATATTACCATCACACTTGGACACCCTCTGCCTGCTCCTGTTATGCTCACCATTGGACCCCGCAAAATCATGATGCGGGCTTCCGGAAGCTGGGTTCTGACCCTGCCGCAAGGAGTCGCCCATGATATTTCGCTCAGCGCCGCACAGCCCTGCCATCTGAAGCTGGGTGCGGAACTCTCGTCTAACCGCGCTCTGCTGCTTGATACCTCCGGCGTCTTCACGGTCGCTCATCCAGCCGATGACACGCGCGCACCCTCCATGATGTCCACAACAGTGCCTGCCGACGCTGTTTATATTTCAGGGCGGAAACAATGCGGAATCTTCGCCCGGCCCCAAGTTAAAATCAAGCCGCCATTAGTTTGTTTTCACGCCTCACATCCAAAGACAGTTGAAGCTGTGGTCACACCCGAACTGGAAGGTGTTTACCAATGGACATGGTTGAATAACGGAGCTGTATCCGCTCCCGCCGCAAGGGTGACCAATATCTCATGGGCGGGTGGGGGTACTGCGGACGGCCTTGTAATCAGCTTCCATCCAGCCGGCGCGGCTTGGGCCACTTTTGGGTCAGATACAATCTACAGATGTATCCACGCGGATGATCCGGAGAGCGAAGATGATGACATTGAAGAGCATGGCGATCTCTGGTGCAGCGTTCATCAGCAGGAATATTGGCGTTGCGCGATTGATTATCCCGGTCAGCCGGAGTGCGACCACGGTTCGACAACAGCACAATATCCAAAAGACGCCGGCCGGCCTTTGGCTGTCAATAACGACGATGATGACGGAGACGGCGTGCTGGATCTATACGACACTGACGGCGTGATCGGCGACGATGATTTCATAAAAATCTATCCATTTTCACCCTACACCGGCGGGTGTTGTCCCTGCCCCTCCCATAACCCGAGTGCATCAACCACAGCCACGCGCATCTTCTGTTCCCCGCGTCTGAAGACATGGGGTGATGCTGCCAAGACCACACCATGCACCTCTGCTGGTCGTGGCCAAGCGGTCTATGTAGAAGGGCTTTCCCCAAGCACCGCAGTTGGCTCCGATCAAATTATCTGGGGCTGGAGCGAAGATGGCGAAACCTACGCCAGAACCAATATCTATACAATCTTCAGCCTGCGCATGTTTGGCGATCTTAACTTTGATGACACCATCGATGCAGCCGACTACGCCGCAGTGTCCAGCCTCACTGAACACGGTTGGGGCATGCCGGTTGCCTCCAACACCCTGCGCAAGGTTGAACTCAAGACCGATCTCCTGATCTCCGGCCATCTGATTCTCTCTCTGACGGGTGACGCGCAACTCCGCGTCTGGGCAACCGCCACTCCATCGGCCAACGACACACCACTGCTCATCACCGGGCAGACAATTACAAACGGTGTTGATGGCGCGAGTTTCGGCGCGTATCCTAGTTCCGCTATTTATATTGAAGCCATAAGTAGCGGAACTGCTACGCTGACGTACTCGTATGTTGGCACAGGCAGCGCAGAGGGATTCGGGTATCAGGCGCAGCTGGATATGACTGCGGCCAAAGTGGAATTCATATTTCCTGAATATCCAGACAAAACACCTTCGCTTCAATATCCATATTCGGGAGCGGTGAATGGGAAGAAATGGGCCGTTGCTACATTTCCTCCGCCGATACAGATTACATACGATTTTTCCGCGAAGCTCCTAGGAATTGACAATGCAGACGTAGCTTTAAAGTACAAACGTGGTGATGACCTGGAAGAGCCAATTACTTGGCTAGGAAATTCTGGCGATATTAAATTTGTCAGCGGCAAATTGAATGTAAGTGTCAGATTGGTTGACGGTGCGACACAGGCCCCACAAATGACCTTGAATCAAGGTATACTGACGATCAGTGGTGTTCAACAGGGTGACAAAATAATATTGGAGGAGCCAAATTCAGGTTGTAGAGACCAGATTGCTGTCGTTAAAAACTTCACATGGAACGATGTACAGCGTGTTGGCCTGCAGAATTTTAACATTGTGCCTTCATATAACTCTTTAAGCTATGCAATGAGAAACGCGTTAAAGGATTTATTGATTTTCTGCTTAGACAACGGAATAACACGAGACCAAAAAAATCAGCTCAATCAAGATTGGTACCCAGACTCAGGTCAATCTACGCATCCTGGTTATGTAAATTTTCTTCAAACGTATCCCAATATAGCAACCCATGATATCCCCAGCACGCGTAGTATAGGAGCCTATCCTGATGATTTTGAACATTTTCATTTAGCCTTGGAGCTGGACAGTCTCCCTGCCGAGTTACAGATAAAGAAAGATCAACTTATACAGACCGTTGAGGGATCTCTTGAATCGTCTGCCGAATTCCAGCAAAACACTGCCTCGATGTTGATTGAACTCGTGAATGCCACTACGACCCTTGCCGATCATTCCTTTTTGCTAGCCCACACATATGAAGGAGGCGAAGCGCAGACTGCCGAATATGAATTCAACGGTGTTCAAGCTGCGCATCACCCAGGCGACCCAACGCGGTCTATAAGAATTAATATGGCAACTGGGTCTACGCCCACACTAACCTTCCCCGGACAATTAATTAATGCTAGCTGGGAGCATGACGACGACCCACCGATAGCTGTGCTTCAAATTGGTCTATTTGTTAATCACAAAGGTGAGATCGTACCTATTGGTGCGGATGGACATGTATGGGCGATACTTTTTGGACACATGAGAGATGACGCTTTGGAAAACTGGTGATAAGGAGAAGACAAAATGAGTAAAAACATATTTCTGCATGTAGGCAGCATTATTTTAATGTGTATGTCAGGTTCTGCGAATACAGCGATTCGTAAACAACTATTTGACCGTATTCAGGCACTAAAAACAACAGTGGATGTATCGTCAAACACTGTTCGCAGATTCCAATGGCATATCCTTGCTCCCGATGATCTGAATGCCGCAGTTAAAGGATATACCTCAATAGTCGATTTCGACCAAGAACTGGACCCTCAACTAGGCATCCGCTTGAGAATTCTGAGTGGAAAAATTACGGATTTAAATATCAAGGGGGAAATGTTTCAACACAGGAATAGTCCAAGCATTCTCACTCTTCTCGGAGACGCTATTTCTGATCCTGCTAGCTGCGAGGCTAACCCGTGGGGTGTAGCATACGCACAAGATAATAATTGGTTGCCCGCAATAATCGGTTTGATTAAAACTTATCGTCGAGAAGAAATAATCGCGGCTAGGTATGCGAGTCAGGGACTTGAATTTGTGGAGCCGCATTCGCGCGAAGCCCAATTAGTATTACAACAACTTTCCCACGCATTCAAATTCCAAAGCGACTGTCCTACTGAAGTAGCACGAGGTATCCTTAAGAAATTGAATGCCAAAGCATGGCCTAAAGATGCTCAGTGGACAAAAGACCGCCTTGAAGCCGCGCTGCTATTCCATTCTGACGAACAACAAGAAGCTTTAAAGTTATACTTGAAAATCATTGTGAGCAATAACAAATCCGATGCGATGTTTTACAGAGTTGCTGGGATCTATGCGTCACAAGGGCGAATCAGTGAAGCAAGTGAAGTTCTGCGAGATGGTCTGCAAGCATTCCCGCATAGTTCTGTTTTGCTGGTAAAATCGGCGACAGATTGTTTCTGCAGTAATCACGATGAGGCTGCTCTTACTCAAATAAACAAATGTCTTGATGCGTCTCCTGAATATCCGCCTGCGCATATTCTGAAGGCGCGCATGCTGGTGAAAACAGGAAAAAAGAAACAAGCAGTGGAATCGTGCCTTAACTCACTAAGGTTTTCCCACGGATGGGCGACTGATTTTATTACCCCTGTGAATGAGGTTATTCGTCAGATTGAAAATAATTAAATGCATTGTCCTTTTGTCAGCGGGCATTGCCATACTGACCTATTCGTATGACAGATGGAGGAACAAATATTTCCAGTGGAACTTTTAAAAAAGGAGAAAAAAGCTTACGAGGTTTGGCGATTATAAAAATTGAGCCGACCACCGAGGAAGGCGTTCGGACTTTTTGATATTACCGTCAGTCAGTTCAATGCGTGCATCAGGAAACGGGATGACATTCTCAATTCCCTGATGATTACGCTGGGTTTTTGACTGGGGTTAGGGCTAAATTAACACCCAACGCATTAAGAACTTTCATGATGGTTTCAAAGCGCGGGTTGGCACCGGGAGTAAGTGCTTTATATAGACTCTCACGGCCAAGCCCAGATGCCTCCGCTATCACTTTCATCCCCTTTGCTTTTGCAATATCTCCAATAGCAGAAAGAAGAAGGTTCTGATCACCCTCTGCCATAATAGCATTCAAATACTCCGCAATAGTTGCTTCATCCGTTAAATAATCGGATATATCAAATTTTGTCATACGCTCAGTCATTTTTCCATCTCCAATTCTTTTAAAATTTGCTGTGCCCGTTTTATATCTTGTTGTTGAGAGGACTTATCCCCTCCACACAACAACCATATAACCGTATTGCCTTTTCGAGTAAAATACACTCTGTAGTCTGGGCCGTAATCAATCTTTAACTCAGAAACTTTCCCTCCAACAGATCGGTAATCCCCAAGATTGCCGTTTTCTAGCTTTTTGATAAGCACTAAAATTCGAGCCTTAGCTAGTTTGTCCTTTAGCTTTGTGAGCCATTTATCAAAACAAATACTCTTTTGAACCAAAAACATAAGCACATTGTGTATCCGAATGGATACTTTTGTCAAGTGGAAGTTTTGATATTTTAACGCGTCTGAGTTTGAAATGGAAAATGAGTCAGTGTTCATAGGGCCGAGAGAGGTTTCAACAGAGTGATAAATGCATGAAATATTGTCTTCGTTGGATAGATTCCGTTTGTTGTCTTATCATTATAACGCTTACGGCCAGTGCTACGCTGTTATCTAGGCAACAAGTAAAACTGCCCTGTTGACAACAGCTCAATTGGAAAATGAGAATAATGTTCTCGGGCTGATAGACGATGAAGAATTCAGCGTCTCTTACACCGCATACTCGCCCGAGGGACAAGCCCTCGCGACCTGGGGCAACGCCTATCCCGTAGCCTATGAATACGACGATCATAACCGCATGATCGCCATGGCAACTACCCGCGATGAAAACCTCAGGAGCGGCAACCTCCTAGCCCAGCTACCCGTAGGAGAAACGCTTTCTACATGGCAGCCAGCCGCAAGTGATAAGATCGATATTACAAAATGGGTGTATGACAGTGCAACCGGCCTCCTGACAAATAAACTTTACAGTGATGGTCACGGCCCCTCCTACACCTACACCCAGACCACTGGACATAGACGTGAAAAACTTAGTGTTTTTTGCCTTATTTTCTGAACAATAGTTCGTTTTATATTTGCACTTTACGCGCGCGTGTTGCGTGGTTAGTGCCCACCATGAATGAAAACTAAAAGTTTAGTTCGTTTTCCTTTACCTCTTTTTTTAACCACGAAAAGCACGAAAAGCACGAAAGGGGTGCGTAGCTGATTTTTAACCACAAAGGGCACAAGGAGCACAAAGAGCCGCGCCAGAGCTCGGCGTTTCTAGGGTCTCCCCATTTTTTACCTCAACATTTTTTACCTTAAAAACAACGCAGCAATCTTTGTGAGCTATGTGTTCCTTGTGGTTTCAAAAATTAAAGTGCAACCATTTTGACCCCCTATGTCCAGTGATCTGACACCCCATCCGGCAAGCTCAGTCGCCGCACCTGGGCGCGTGGTATAACCACCGACTACGCCTACGACTTCACAGGCGCACTCACCAACGTGGTTTACAACGATGAAACCCCGGATGTCGCCTACACCTATGATCGTTTAGGTCGTCAGCTCTCGGCGACATCCTCGGTCTCAACCAACATCTTTGTGCACTCGCCCGTAACCCTCGAACTCGATTATGAGCTACAGAATGGTGCTAAAATAGATCGCTCTACCGACGATCTCGGACGCAACACCGGCTACGCTCTCTATAATCCCGTCGATCCAGTAAATCCGGTTCAGGAAATTACTTATGGGTTTGACTCATACGGTCGTTTCTTCTCTGTGAACTCTGGGTCCTCTGTGGTTACAAATGAATTTGATTATAGTTATTTACCAGGCAGCGACATCCTTTCCGGCTACACCGCTTCAACCCCTTCAACCGGTTCTACCATTTTAACCGCATCTCGCTCCTACGAACTCAACCGTAACCTCATAATCGCCATCACAAATTCCGTGGGTTCCTTGCCTTCCGTGGTCAGCTCATTTGACTACATCAACGACCAGCTTGGCCGCCGCACAGCCCGCAGCGATTATTACATCAATCGCGGCTCGACTGAAGCGAACACCTTCGGCTATAATACATTCTCAGAGGTGACAAACGCAAACATGGGAACCAACACATACAGTTACGCCTACGATCCGATAGGAAACCGGGATCAGACGGTGAAGAATTCCGTGGCAACGGATTATACCGCCAACGGGTTGAACCAGTACACCAACATCACAGGCGGGATTGCAACAATGCCGCTTCACGATCTCGATGGAAACCTTTTGAGTTTCAACGGTTGGCAATACGTGTGGAACGGAGAAAACCGTATTGTACTTGCTTCGAATGTTGAGTATGTCGTCACATTCGTTTACGACCATCAATCCCGCTGTATAGAAAAAGCTCAACATAAAGGCACAGAGACACGGAGTCTAAGTTTTGTGTGGGATGACTTCAACATCATCAGCGAGACACTCTCCACCAATAATTCATCCTTCATCCCTCATAGTTCATCCTTTTACATATGGGGCTTGGACTTATCCGGTTCTCTTCAGGGAGCTGGCGGTGTAGGCGGTCTGCTGAGCGTGGTTAAGAACCAGGCAGACTTGTCCGCCAAAGCATATTATGCGACGGCGGATGCTAATGGAAATGTAACGGAGTACGTAAGCACCAATGGAACAGTAGAGGCACATCGCGAATATTCCGTCTTTGGGGAAACACTGGTTTCTACTGGCGCAATGAAAGATGATTTCACCCACTGGTGGAGTACTAAACCATTTGATCCTGTCACAGGATTCAGTGAATACGAATATCGTAAATATCTGCCACCTATTGGACGCTGGTTGAGCAGGGATCCGATTGAAGAAAGGGGAGGCCTAAATCAATATATTTTTATAAACAACATCCCCTTGTGCGCGTATGATTTGTTCGGATTACGTATAGAATTGGTGTATGAAACATTACCCATTTCCGAAGCTCCTGTTGCCGACATGTTAGATGGTTCCAAAGCAATAATGTTAGGATATGTTCAAATTAAGGAATTGAACATAAATAGTATACCATCGACTTGCCCTGAAAATAGACAAGGAACATTGATGACATTGGATGCAAAGATTCATGTTGTGTATTATTTGGCATCTAGCGATACGAGATATAAACAAGTGGTGGATCATGAAAACGTACATGTTGTTAATGCTTCTACATATCTGTCTGCTGTGGAAGCTGCTTTATTAGATGGTAGTTGTTTGTGTGTGCCATGTTATAACGCAACATATGCGTTAATGACAAGCAAACATTATTTAGCGAGAGTGATTAAAGAGTATGCCGATGCAAAACATGATTGTGACTCATATGGCAACATTGCTGCATGCTGGAATTTGTCTGGAAAATCTCAGAATATCCTAGGTGCTGAGCAATCAGTTGTGAGTAGTTATTTGAAAATGAAAAAGGCGTGTCAAAATGAATAGCCTAATCAATAGAAATCTTTTAGTTCTTACCTTGATCGTAGGTGTAGTAGTAAGATTGTTTGGTGTAAGTTACTATTTTCCAAAATTTGGTACGCCTGTTGTTACCGAAAAACACCTTGTGTTTTCTGGGCCTAGCTGGGAGTCTCACAGAATTATTTGTGTGTTGCGAGAGAATGGAAGAAAGGCTTGGGAGATTGAAGACAAACAGGTTGTTTTAGATCCGTGTTTCGCCATGGACGGTCGGATAATTGCAACTAAAGGTGCAGATGTATACTCTATTAGTCTTGAGAACGGTGAAGACAAGCTGTTGTATTCAACTGGATACGAAAGAAGTTGGTTGCGTTCGTACAATCTGCCCTTTACTATAATAAGCGGAGAGAAGGAGGGTGTTGTGTTTCTATCACTCGTTGATCTGCGAAGAGCCAGCAAGCGGTGGGAGGTGTCCAATTTGATTGACATTGTTGCACATGATAACGACATTTTGCTCTGTGAGTATGCAGAGCGCGAAGTACGTGAAAGCGAAGGATACACCAACATTAATC
Source organism: Kiritimatiellia bacterium (assembly GCA_028686345.1). Taxonomy (GTDB): domain Bacteria; phylum Verrucomicrobiota; class Kiritimatiellia; order RFP12; family UBA1067; genus M55B167. The sequence continues at coordinate 3,001 of JAQUCE010000117.1, read as the reverse complement.
GAAAGCTTCTAGCCGTATCAGCATCAACTGGAAAAACTTTGTGGGCATATCATCAGCCTAGGGAGTGCTACCATGTCACAGGTGTGGCTGTCGACAAGCACTTCGTGATCAATTTGGCCGGGGCAATTCACTGTATCAACCAGAAAACTGGGGTTGCTGTTAAAAAACTTCAGGTTCAGAGAAGTCCATACGCGTCCGTCTCCCTTGCTGAACATAATGGGGTTGTTCTAGCTTGGATCCAAGATGACTGTGATGTTTTTTCTGGGTACACTATCTACTCTTTGAGCGTCCCCAGTTTGACGAAGACCGAACTCACCAAAACAGATTGGTATTCGGCTGAGTTTCAAACTTACGGCGACATTGTCGTTGGAAGGACTATTGGCAGAGTGGATACATACAACATTATGACGGGTGAGAAGCTCTGGCAGGGTGGTCAGTGGAGCTGGGATGGAATTCATGATGGACTGATCTACTACAGCACCATGGAAGACAACGGAAACTACACATCGGTGAATAAAATCGATGTTGTAACCGGACGTTGCGAAAAACTTTATGAAGAACCTTTACCGCAAGAATCCCAATTGAAGCAAATAGAAACGACATTGCCAATTGATAAGGAGATTGACGTGAAAGCATTTATTGATCCTGATTTTTAAACGGCAACAGAAGGGAAAAGTAAAAGCTTACGAGGCTTGGCGATAATAGAAATTGCGCAGACTACCGAGACGTTCGGATTATTTGACATTGCGGGTGATTTGTGTCACCCACGAATCCAGTTTTTGAAAATATTGGGTTGTTTGTTTATTTGGTTTTTTTGCTATAATGAAGACGCTGTAAAATTTTAGAGGTATGCATATGTTAACTTTAACGCAAAAAAATAAAATCTTCGAATGGATTTATAACGTTTCAAGTTCCAAAAGAATTTTTAAATAAAGAGCTTGATGTTTTTATCTTCCAATCGCAAATTGAGCCGAATAGCTCCGGTGATTCAAAAATGAAAATTAGAATGAGTGATTTGCTAGGTAGTTGGAAAAACGATATGACAGTTTCTGCTGATTTTGATGCTCCTTTGGATGATTTCAAGGACTATATGGAAAGCTACAATTAAAAAAAGGGTTGAAGTTTTGGCTGCAGGAGCTTGAAAACGTTGAAGATCTTGCCCTTTTACCCATTGTCGAGACACATGTTTTAAAGTCGGCTGAGCTTCCGTTTTTTCATCGAGATCCATTTGATAGACTGATATTTGCGCAGAGTGTTGTTAAAAACATGCGTTTGTTGTCACTGGATGCAATCTTCGATCGTTATAGAATCGATATGAATTGTTAAGTTATGCTCGCAGGATCTAAAAAACTCGCCTGTGAATGAAAAAGGAGAAAGAAGCAGTTTTTATAAGGTCGAAAGGAGTTTCAGAAGAGTGACAAACTACATGAAATATTGTCTTCACTGGATAGATTCCGGGGATCGCCTGCTAATGAGCGAGCAGGTCAGCACCGACATCCGCGGCAACGGATCAACTTTCCTCCAACTTCTCAACCGCGATCAGAAGCTCTCCATCGCTCTTTCCTCAACACCGGCGTCAACCCTGACCAACGCCGCCATAACCCTTGCCGGCCTTCAGGCCAAAACCATCAGCTCAACCGGGGTTGTCACAACCAACTGGTATGACAGCCTGGGACGCAGCATCATGTCCGGCAATCTTTCTTCCGATGTTCTGCAGGCCAACCCCGCAACGGTAGCGGAACTGGAAACAGAGGTTGCTGATTCAGACAACCGGAACATATTTACTCTGGTTGACTATAACTCAAAGGGACAGGTTGAGTGGACTCGCGACTCCGCATCTAACGCCACATGGTACGCCTACAACGATTACGGCCAGCGTTATGCGATTATCAGGGCCGTCTCAGCCTCGGCAGTCCTCACGAGCGCCCAGCTTGCTGACGCAGCCTACATCAACAGCCTTCTGAATAACGAGGACTTCAACGTTTCCTACACCGCATACTCGGCCGAAGGCCAAGTCCTCGCGACATGGGGCAATGCTTATCCTGTCGCCTATGAATACGACGATCAAAACCGCATGATCGCTATGGCCACAACCAGAAACGAAAGTTTGAGAAACCAGAACCTCTTGGCTCAGTTACCCGCAGGCGAAACGCTTTCTACATGGCAGCCAGCCGCAAGTGATAAGATCGATATTACAAAGTGGGTGTATGACAGCGTAACTGGGCTGTTGACGGATAAAGTGTATGCCGATGGTTACGGCCCCGAGTATACATATACCGCTAATGGCAGGCTCAGCCGCCGCACATGGGCACGCGGCATAACTACCGACTACGCCTATGATTTCGTGGGCTCACTCACTAACGTGGTTTACAATGATTCCACCCCCTCTGTGACGTACACCTATGACCGTCTCGGGCGACAGCTCTCGGCAATATCCCCGGTTTCAACCAACATCTTTGTCTATTCGCCCGCAACCCTAGAACTCGACTACGAACTCCAGAACGGTGCTAAAATCGACCGCTCAACCGACACCCTCGGTCGCAACACCGGCTACGCTCTCTATAATCCTGTCGATCCAATAAATCCCGTCCAGAAAATTACTTATGGGTTTGACTCATACGGTCGTTTCTTCTCTGTGAGCTCTGGGTCCTCTGTGGTTACAAATGAATTTGATTATAGTTATTTACCAGGCAGCGACATCCTTTCCGGCTACACCGCTTCAACCCCTTCAACCGGTTCTACCATTTTAACCGCATCTCGCTCCTACGAACTCAACCGTAACCTCATAATCGCCATCACAAATTCCGTGGGTTCCGTGCCTTCCGTTATTGGCAAAGGGGTCAGCCCTTGAATTAGTTGTTTAGCTTGCGTTATCAGCGATCTTCTGCTTTAATATCTCCATGGCTAGACATGTCAGAGTTGAATATCCGGGTGCCATATATCATGTGACCTGCAGGATGCTGGGTGATGCACACAGCCGCCTTTTCAAAGATGAAGCGGA
>JAQUCE010000116.1 GCA_028686345.1 Kiritimatiellia bacterium | reverse complement strand
TAATGAAAGGCGCGCCCCGGGGTGTAGGGTTGCTTCCAGCATGTCCGCCGTAGCCTTGGCGAAGGAGGAAGAAGCAATTAGCGTCTGCCGGGCGATTGTTCGCCAAAGGCGCACCATGGGATTTCATAATCTTTGTTTGGCTCATCCGTCGTCGTCCCGCAACCCGGCTTCGCCCGCAAGCGGGGCTACGCCGTGGCATTGCGGAACTATGCCGGACAAGGGCCGCCAACCCTACACATTTCAACTTTTCATGAAGCTTGCATGTCGCACGGCTGATGCACATGCGCTACGCTGTTTTGAGGTAAAAATTGGCGTCCACCGCATAGCGGCGGATATACTGTGTTGCTTTCAGTATATCCGCCGCTATGCGGTGGATGCTTGCGAAGTGATCCGGTCACGAGCTATAGTCAGCCGCATAGCGACTGACTTCCTTCCGCGCTTACTCCCTTGACAAGAGGCGGGAGAAGGAGGTCGTTCGCTATGCGGGCGACGCGAATAATCTTCAAAGTGATCTTATACATTTGCGGAGATTCGCAGCTCCGATTTCCAATCGGACATGGCGGTTTGGAAACCGGACCTGCAGACAATCGGCTTCGGCTTCGTCTTTGGTTGACGACAGCGGCGACGATGCTGGTGGACGAGCCCCTGCATGATCCCAATCGTCCACCAACATCGTCGCACAGCATCGTCACCCGATGCCGCTCTACGAGCCGCATATGTCGCCCGTAGCGCGACTCCTACGCTAGAGCTAGCGATTTATTAAACAAACAACTTTTTGGAAAGAACAATTAATTGTTTTTAGTCGCCTAAGCGGCTAAAGGGCATTCTCGAAGCGCTGGCTGAGAGCAATGTGAGCCAGGATGGCTATTAGCGCGGCGGCGGCTGCGTTGATGTCGAGCAGTGCCAACAAGGTGAGGGCCGGGAGTAAAAACCAGAGCGACCCGCGTTTTACCGGAGTCGGCGCGGTGCTGACCCGAACGTTCTGCGCTGCCACCGGGGTGAAGGTAAGACTGGAGCGCTCACCAGCCTTCAACAGCAGGGGCAGGGGGTGGTCAGGTATCCAGCGGCCCGCGCTTTCAACTGCGACAGAGCGGCGTGAGTCGCCCAACCTCAGTTCGCCCGCAGGATTGATCTCAATCCTGATTGGATTTACGCCTGGGTTTGAAATCTGCACCAGCAGCGTGTGGTTGCAGCGCAGTGTTTCGGCAATTGCGCGCTTCAATGCTTTGCTGACCAGCAGCGGTGTGAAGCAGGCCGGGTCATTGACAACAAACCAGGTGGGTGCCATGATTGTAAGCATGGTGCTGAGCCAGCCAGCCGCGGCGAGCGCCAGTGACGCGGCAGCGGTTGTAAACAGGGAAAAACCGCAGATTAGAGCTGCCGCGGCAACCGAGATAATAAATAGAGGTGTTTTAAACATAGTATGTGCTGGTTTTCTGGGGGTAAATTTACTATTATTTTAGACAAATCAACTATGAAAAGAAAGACTTATGTAATAGGGCATCGTAATCCTGACACTGATTCGATTGTTTCAGCCGTGGCGTATGCGGAATTGAAGCGTCAGCAGGGGATTGAACGTTGTTTTCCAGCGCGGGCAGGCAAACTGACACCTCAGACCGAGTATATCCTGAAGAGGTTCAATGTGCCTGTTCCTGAGTATATTCCTGACTTGGTGCCCAAGGTCAGTTATTTTCTGGCCAAAGAGCCGGTTACAGTTGAAGCAGGTACCTCCTTGTGGAATGCGCTGGATATCATGGAGCGCGAAAACCTGAAGATTCTGCCGATTGTCGATGCAGCGGGGCGCTATAAATCGGTTTTGAATTACAATGCTTTTGCCAGTAACATCACCCGTAAGATCAATCCGCACCGCAAGGCGATTATCCCGACGAGTATTCCGCTGCTACTCACGACACTCAACGCCCAGCCGATTGTGGTTTACGGCGGTAATGAGGTTGTTAAATCAAGGATTTTGGTGGCAGGCTCCTCATTCGACTCTTTTAAGCAGCAGTTGGAGAGTGAAATCCCGGCTAACGCGCTGGTGTTGACCGGTGACCGCGAGGACATTCAACGTTTCAGTATTGAGAGCGGCGTGCGGGCAGTGGTGATCACCAATGGAATATCGCTTGCCAAAGGGCTGCGTGAACTGGCGGAGAAACATCAGGTCACGGTTATGATCTCGCCTTACGACACCTCGTCAACATCGTTTCTGATTCTGTATTCCACGCCGGTGGTGACAATGGCCGACTCACAGACCGAGGCGGTGAGTGCGAACAGCTATGTGCGCTCTATTCGCGAAAAGTTGAATGAGTCGCCCTCGCGTTCATTGGCGGTGGTTGATGACAACAGGGTTGTGGTGGGTGTTTTCACAGAGAGCGATCTGATCAAAGAGCCTAATATTGACATTATTATGGTGGATCACAACGAGCTGAGTCAGGCCGTGGAGGGGATGGAGAGTTACCGGATACTGGAGATCATTGATCACCATCGCCTCGGAAACTTCTCCACCAAACATCCGATCACCTTTATCAACCGTGTGGTGGGTGCCACGGCTACGATTGTGGCTGGCATGTATGTGGAGCAGCGTGCGGTTTTGAAACCAGAGATTGCGGGCGTCTTGCTGGCCGGGATCTTGGCCGACACCCTGATCCTGCGCTCAGCGACGACCACCAATGTTGATCGAGAGATGGCCGAGTACCTGGCTGGTCTGGTGGATCTGGATGTGGAGCGGTTTGGTCAGGAGATCTTTGACAGCTCAAGCAACCTCAAGCATTTGACGATTGAGGAGATACTGGGGCGGGACTCCAAAGTTTACACCGCGTGCGGCAAGAAGTTCAAGATCAGCCAGGTTGAGGTGAACGCCGGGGTTGACACCTGGGATGGGAGCAAGGGGGTGCTGGCGGCTTTGCACCAGCACTGCCAGCAGAGCGGGCTCTATTTTGCGGCGTTGATGGTGACGGATATTGTGGCCTTGAACTCACAGCTGCTGATTTACGGTGAGGATGAGTTTTTGAGAAAAATAGCGTTTCCGCGGCTGGAGAAGAACCTTTATGTATGTCGAGACATCCTCTCACGCAAGAAGCAACTGGTGCCGCTTCTGATTGAACAGATGGAGAGTGTTCTCGGTGTGCGGGACCAGCACAAGTGAAACAGCGGTTGCCAGGCCGATCCCGCGTATCGGCTGGATGAGTAGATTGTTAATTTAGGAGAGAAGAGAAATCGAATGGATGATGATATAAAAAGAAAAGATCAGTTGCCGGAGGAGCAGCCAGCCATATCAATGGAGCGGGCGAAAGAAAATTCGGATGAGGCTGCAACAGGCGCCTTGCCGCCTAAAAAGGTTTTCGCGGCATGGGTTTTCGTGGGGCTGTGCCTGCTTTTGATGGCAATGGTCTTTTTCATGAATCCCTCCCGGAAAGTAAAAGATCTGGATGAGATCGCTTTTCGAGCACTGGTTGTGGAGCGTCAGATTAAAGATGTAAAGCTTGTTTCCGTGAACAAAAACATCACCTATTTCAGTGGCACACTGGTTGGTGATAAGCAGGAAAAGTTCCGGGTCAACACCGTGGATTCAGCCAACCTGCAGCAATTCCTGGTTGAGAATGAGCTGGTCTGCCCGGTTGTTTACGAGAATAATGTGCTGGGCGACATTCTGATTCAGATCATACCTGTGCTGCTGATCATGGGCTTGCTCTACTTTTTCATTATGCGGCAGGTTAAGTCATCGAGCATGGGCGCAATGAATTTTGGTAAAAGCCGGGCTAAAATGATGAATAAGGACAAAAAGAAGTTCACCTTCAAGGATGTTGCCGGCATCAAGGAGGCCAAGGAGGAGGTGCAGGAGATCGTCGAGTTTCTGCGTGATCCGCGCAAGTTTCAGAAGCTTGGCGGACGTATTCCCAAAGGGGTGCTGTTGATGGGCCCGCCGGGAACAGGCAAGACCTTGCTGGCCAAATCCATTGCCGGTGAAGCGGGGGTGCCCTTCTTTTCTATCAGCGGTTCGGATTTTATTGAGATGTTTGTGGGTGTCGGCGCTTCACGGGTGCGTGATATGTTTGAACAGGGCAAAAAAAACGCCCCTTGTTTGATCTTTATTGATGAGATCGATGCAGTTGGACGTAGCCGCTTCTCAGGCATGGGCGGCGGCCACGATGAGCGCGAGCAGACCTTGAATGCCATGTTGGTTGAGATGGATGGCTTTGAAGCCAACGAAGGGGTCATTATTATTGCGGCCACCAACCGCGCCGACGTGCTTGACCCGGCACTCACACGGCCCGGACGCTTTGACCGGCAGGTTGTGATTGACCTGCCAACCCTCGAGGGGCGCGAAGAGATTCTGCGGATGCACGCCAAGCGGTTGGAGTTGGCCGAGGATGTTGATTTCTTCAGAATTGCCCGCGGTACAACCGGTTTTTCCGGGGCTGATCTCGCCAATCTGTTGAATGAGGCGGCCCTGATTGCGGCTCGCCACAACAAGGCTTCCGTTGAACATATTGACATGGAGGAGGCCCGCGACAAGGTGCTGTGGGGACGCGAACGCCGCAGTCGTACCATGGACGAAAAAGACCTTAAGGGAACCGCCTGGCACGAGTCAGGCCATGCGCTGCTGCAGGTGCTGTGTGAACATGCCGACCCGTTGCATAAAGTCACTATCATTCCGCGAGGTCAGGCACTGGGCGCCACCATGAGCCTGCCTGACCGCGATATCACCAACCGCTCCAAGCTCGAATTTCTCGACAACCTGGTGGTTTTGATGGGTGGGCGGATTGCTGAGGAGAAGTTTACGGGGGACATTTCCACTGGCGCACGCATGGATATCAAGATGGCCAGTGAGATTGCGCGCCAAATGGTCTGCGCCTACGGTATGAGCGAGAACTTTGGTTTTCAGTCATTCGGTGATAACCAGGAAACTTTCTTTATGGGGCGCGAGTTGACCAAGAATCAATCCTATAGCGAAGAGACTGCCCGTAAAATTGATGAGGAGGTGGCAACTCTGCTGCGTAATGCCTATCAGCGCGCCTCTGCCATGATTGAGGAGCACAGTGAGAAGCTGGCATCCTTGGTGGAGTATTTGCTGGAGCACGAGACAATGGATGGGCGCGATGTGGAGGATCTGATCAAATTGGGCCGCATTCGTACTGAAAAGGAGCGCGAGCCCGAACGCCTGGCGGAAGTTGAGCAAAGAGAGCAGCGCGACAAGCAGGCGGCAGAGGCGGAGCGCGCCGAGGAAGAGGCTGACAGGGAACGAAAAGCCAGCGCGGGCGAGCCTTTGCCGAATGCTGCGGAGCAGGGCGCTGAGAGCGCACCCCCGCCTCCGCCGGTGGATATGAAGCAGGAGGGGAGCGCACCCCCGCCTCCCCCGTCACCCCCGCCTCCGCCTGTGGATGCGGAGCAAGATGCTGAGAGCGCACCCCCGCCTCCGGCTGGCAAGGCCAGGAGCGTCTCCGCGCCGGCGGTTGCGGAGCAGGAACTTTTTGATTTGTAGTTGGAGGCAAGCCGACCGCGCAGCGTGCAGCGAAAAAACGACGAGGTAACTTGACCAAGTGACCGGGAAAGGCAAGATTCGAGACAAGGTTCGAGACAAAGATTGGGATTAGGATTAAGACAAGGATGTGCATCCCTCCTAATCACAATCTTAATCGTAATCTTAATCAAAAACGGTGGTTCTTGGTGATGTCAATTAGTGATAAATCACTAGAAAAGGTCGAAGTTATAGGCAAGTTTAGTAGAGAGGGTTTATGACCGAGAGAGTGGAGCGCGAGCGGCGTTGGTGGCAATGCGGCAGTTTCAGGATTTCGCTTGAAACTCCGCTGGTGATGGGTATTCTCAACCTCACGCCTGATTCGTTTTCGGATGGCGGTCGATACTTTGACCCTGATGTCGCGGTGGCGCGCGGGCTGGCAATGGTTTCTGAGGGCGCGGCCATGATTGATGTGGGCGGTGAATCCACCCGTCCGGGGGCGGCGGAAATCTCGGTCGAGAGCGAGCTGCAGCGGGTGATCCCGGTGATTAGACGTTTGCGCGCAGCGGTGGAGGTTCCGATTTCGATTGACACGCGCCATGCGGCTGTGGCGGCGGCGGCGGTGGGTGAGGGTGCCAGCATCATCAACAACATTATGCCGCTGGTGGGTGACAGGGCCATGGCCAGGGTTGCGGCGGAGAGCGGTGCTGGTTTAGTGGTGATGCACATGCGCGGCACACCAACAACCATGGCAGCCCTGGCTAGCTATGGCCATGTGGTGGAAGAGGTTTTTGAGGAGCTGCAGAGGAGTTATGCTGCGGCATTGGCCTATGGCGTGAACCCCGAGCAGATCGTGGTTGACCCAGGAATCGGATTTGCCAAAACAACGCGACATAACCTCGCGCTGCTGGCTGGCGTGGCGCGCTTGCGGGATCTGGCGCCAGTGTTAGCCGGTGCTTCCCGAAAACGCTTTATCGGCGAGCTCTGCCATGTGCCAATGGCGAGCGAGAGAGTTGCAGGAAGTTTGGGTGTTTCGCTCTGGTGCGTTTCACAGGGCGTTTCAATTATCCGGGCGCATGATGTTAAAGAGAGCTGTCAGGCGCTGACAATCGTGAATGAGATTCGCAAAGCAAAAGAGATGGAAAGATAATGTTGGACAACGTACAAATAGGCTTTAATGACATCATCCAGATATTTGTGCTCTATCTGGCGCTTTATGGTGTGATCAAGCTTGTGAAAGGCACTCGTAGCGCCCAGGTTCTGCTAGGTTTCTGCGTGATTGTGGTTTCGCTGCTGATGTTCACCTACCTCTTTGAATTTGATGTTTTGGCCAGGGTGGTCACCTATCTGTTGGTTTATCTGGCGTTGAGCATGGTGGTGGTCTTCCAGCAGGATATTCGCCGCATGCTGGCCTTGGTTGGTGGACAGCGGTTTTTCAAACGGCAATACGCCTTGGAAACCGTGGCGGTCACAGAAGTTTTAACAAAATCGATTATGAATATGTCGCAGATACGGGTAGGAGCTTTGATTGCCATCGAACGAGGCATCTCTCTACGTGGATATGAGGAATCAGGGATACTGCTGAATGCAATTTTGAGCCATGAGTTGCTGATCTCGATCTTCACTCCGCCGCTACCGCTGCATGATGGCGGGATTGTGATCAGGGACGGGGGGGTTGCCGCGGCGCACTGCCTGTTTCCTGTTTCAAATCAGAGCGAGTTGATCTCATCTGGTATGCGCCATCGCGCCGCAGTGGGGTTGAGCGAGGAGACCGACGCGGTGATCTTCGTGGTCTCTGAGGAAACCGGAATGATTTCCATTGCCTATAATGGCAAGCTGCATCGCTACACTGCCAATGAAAATGTGCACAAGGTGATGTTGAGGTGGCTGAGAGTTGCCATGCCGCAGTATGCCCGTCGCAGTGACCGTTCGTATACGGACCAGATCTCAGAGTGGTTTGCGCGGAAGGTGAAGGCGTATACGAGTAAGATCAAAAGAAGAGAGGTGCCGCTTGCGGTTAAATAAATACATAACAGTGCTGCAGATGCTCTTTCTGAATAATGGTTACTGGAAGCTGCTTGCGCTGGTGATAGCCATATTGCTCTACTTTACCATCCGCACTGAAATCAGCCACATGCGGGTCATCTCTGTGCCGGTTGAGGTTGAGAACGATCGAAGTGTCAATGACGCGGCGATCTGGTCGGTTAAGCCGCTCTCTGTGCAGGTGCGCGTGCGAGGTTCCTACACTGCGGTCAACGAGATTGACCCGACCAAGCTGAAGTGCGTGGTTCGGGCCCGGCATAAAAGCTCCAGCATTTTAGATACGGTCAGCATCAAGGTGCGCCCCAACCATATTCAAGGGGTGCGCAACGCGCGGATTGTGAAAATTGAACCAACCTCGATTGATGTTAAGTTTGATGTTCCCAGATCCTTCACGCTTGCGATTGCGCCGCCGGAACTCAAGGGCACTGCCCGTGGCACTGTGAGTTTGTTATATGATGTGACGAACGCCACGGTGACCGGCTCGGAGCGGTTGCTCAAGGATCTGGATGTCACAAACACCCGGATTCAATGTGAGCCGATTGATGTGGAGGGGCGGCTGGACTCGTTTAACACACGTTTGCGTTTAGTGCCGCCCGGAGATGTCGCCAACGTCACGGTGACTCCGTCGGATATGGTCGTTAATGTGATTATTACCAGCCGGAATGTCACTAGGACCAACCAGCAGTTTCGGGTGAACATCCTGTCAAGGCCTGAGAGCCCTGTGAACAGATGGCTGATGGAGCCAGAGTTTGTGGATATTCAGGTGAGCGGGCGCGCTGAGCTGTTGAAAGGGGAGCAGTTTTTGTCTACCATGGCCGCTGTCAATGGCGAGATCCCCTTTGTGCCTGGGCAGACCAATGAGGTGCCGGTGCTGGTCTATGCGCGGCATGGGATGGTGGTTGACTGGGTGAAGGCCGTGCCGGACAAGGTAAAGCTGATTGCACTGCCATTGAGCCAACCCGCGGCCATGGAGGAGGTGGACTAGCGCAGGCGATGCCCGGGTCAGGGGATTTTTGGATTTATGTTTTTTGTGCGGGAGCTACTGGAGGTCAGCCCGCCTTTGATTGACGATAGCGGCGACGATGCTGGTAGACGATTTCACGCATGATCCCAATCGTCCACCAACATCGTCGCACAGCATCGTCAGCCGCAGCGGCAGGGCACGGCCTCCACTGCGCCGCCCGAACGAACTCCCGGCACAAGCGCAAACTTTGCCGCAAACTTTGTCGGAGCGGAATGAACGCGCTATGTTGTTTTTGAGGTGAAAGATCTTAGAGGCGAAGAACTTCCGTCCACCGCATAGCGGCGGACATACTGAAAGCAACACAGTATATCCGCCGCTATGCGGTGGATGATTGCGAAGTATATCCGCCGCTATGCGGTGGATGGTTGCGAAGTATATCCGCCGCTATGCGGTGGATGATTGCGAAACAAGCCGCAATAAGGCGACGATAAACAACTTTTTGGAAAGAACAATTAATTGTTTTTTTCTAGTCGCCTAAGCGACTAATTTGGCAGCATTGAATACTGAATACTGAATACTGAATACTGAATACTGAATACTGAATACTGAATACTGAGTTATGGCTGATTCAAAAATAAAAAAGCAAAAGAGAAAAACTGAGCCTGCGCCGGACCGATTGGAGCAGGAGCGCCGTGTTAAACGCCGCGTGATTGGATTTCTTCTTTTTCCGATCTCAGTTTTCCCTCTCTTGAGCATATTGACTTACAACTGGCGGGATATCTGCTGGCTTTATTCGCCGTCTTTGGACCCGACCTCCAATATGATTGGATTGGCTGGTGCCTGGTCGGTGTTCATAGGCTATTCTTATGTTGGCTTGGCGCTGTGGGCGCTACCTTTTTTTGTGATTTTATTTGGCTTTCTGATGGTGACCGGCAAGCTGATCCATGCGGCGCGGCGGATTGTCTGGGTGCTCCTTTTTATTGCGGCGCTCGCCTGTATGTTGCAGCTGGGCAGTGAAACTGCCCTTAAAAACATTTTGCTGGCCAATAATATCTACCCCAATGCTGGCGGCATGCTGGGCTACAGCGTGATGGACAAGATGCTGATCAGGTGGATCAGCCCGGTCGGCAGTGGTATTTTGATGATTTGCATCATGATTTTTTCGCTCTTCATGATTGTGGGGGCCAAGGCTGTGATCGCGTTTTTGGGGTTCTGCAGCGGGTGGGCTCTGTTGCGCCAAGGGTACGACGAGGATGAGCTGGAAGAGGCGGATGACGGAGTTTCAGCGGAGCGCAAGCGATTACAGCGCAAAGAGACGCGTGATGCCGCCAAAGCAGCCAGGATCGCCGCCAAAACGGCGCGGCGCGAGGAGCGCGAAAAGCAAAGGCAGTTGAAAAAAGAGGAGGCGGAAAAGACGCGTGCACTCAAGCAGCAAGAGTTGCTTCATCATCAGAGTGTTGCGGCGCAGAGTGACTCCGGCTTGCCAGTGGAACGCATCCGACGGCAGGCCGCCGCCGCCCGGCGGGCCGCAGCGGCCGCGGCTGTTGCCGTTGAGCAGCAACCGGCTGTCAGAGCGCCAGAGATCTCCGCGCCGCCGGTTGTGAGCGGCGCGCTGCCCGGAACCGCGCGCTCAGCGGGTGCCGTGTCGCAGCAGCCCTCTGTTGCGCAGCCGGGCGCAGCGGAGTCTGCCAAGCGGGCTGTGTCCAAGGTGGTGGTAGCGGAGCCGATCATCAACTATATGCTGCCGCCAGTTGACCTGCTTGATCCCGTGCCGAATGACAAGGCGGATTACAGCGGCGGTAAAGAGATGGCGCAGGAGTTGATCACAGTCTTGAATCATTTCAGGATACCTGCTAAGGTGGTTGGAATCAGGCCCGGGCCGGTGGTCACCCAGTATGAGATTGAACCAGCGCCGCATATCAAGGTTGAACGGATCGGGGCACTCAGCAACAATTTGAAGATGAGTCTGGCCGCGGTCAGTCTCAGAGTTGAAGCGCCGATTCCGGGGCGTAAGGCGGTTGGCATTGAGATTCCCAATAAGAAGGCGCGCTCTGTAACGCTCCGCTCCATTATTGAGGGTGAGGCGTGGCAGAACAGCAAGATGGAGCTGCCGCTGGCGGTTGGCAAAAATGTCTCGGGCGGCGATTTTGTGTACGACCTGGTCAAGGCTCCTCATATGCTGGTCGCCGGTGCCACTGGCAGTGGCAAGAGTGTCTGCCTGAATGCTTTCCTCTGCGGCTTGTTGATGAGCCGCACACCTGAGCAGCTCAAGCTGATCCTGATCGATCCCAAGCGCGTCGAGTTTGTGGCCTACAATGATCTGCCGCATCTGCTGGTGCCTGTGATCAATGATGTTAACAAGGTGGTGTTTGGTCTGAAGTGGGCTGTGAGCGAGATGGATAAGCGGTATCGCCTGCTACAGAAGGTCGGCGCCAAAAACATCATTGATTACAACACCCGCAGCGTTGTGCGCGAGTGTGATCTTTTCGAAGGCGAGGTTGCGTCCAACGATGAAGATGAACCGCTCAAGCTGCCTTATATCGTGATTGTGATTGATGAGGTGGCTGATATCATGAGTGCCGCCGGCAAAGAGGTTGAGCCGGTAATATCGCGGCTGTGCGCGCTTTCGCGTGCAGTTGGAATTCATATGGTGCTGGCCACACAGCGTCCCTCCGTGAACATCATCACCGGCACCATTAAGGCCAATATACCTGGGCGCGTTGCTTTCAAGGTGGCACAGTCGATTGACAGCCGCACCATTCTGGACACCCCGGGCGCGGAGAATCTGATCGGCGCCGGTGATATGCTCTTCCTGCAGAGCGGCGGTGATCTGCTGCGTGTACAGGGGGCGTGGGTCAACGGCGGCGAGGTCCACCGGATCGTGAGTTATGTCAAAGAGCGGTATGCGCCGGTTTATGATCAAAAGCTCTCCAGGCGGTTGGATAAAATAAAGGAGAGCGACCCTGATGACATCATGAAGGAGGATGAAGCGGAAGAAGCTGAGGTGAGCAAGGCCGAGGTCCAGGAGGAGCGGCGGAATGATGAGCTGGAAGAGCTTTTTAATGATGCGATTGAGATGATCAGAGTTCACAAGCGGGTCTCCGGTGAGCTGGTCAGGCGCAAGTTGAAGGTGGGTTACTCGCGCGCCAATGCGATCCTTGATATGCTTGAGGATCGCGGGGTGATCTCACCCATTGGCCCGGGGAACGCGCGTGAAATTTTGATTGATATGGAGCAACCGCTGCCTGGAGAGGAGACGCTGCAGGCAAAGTTGCCTGATGATGTCGAGCCTCTGGAACAGAGCGAAGACAATGGGGAATTCCCAGTCGAATAATTTTATAGTCAGGAAAGGTGGAATGAATGGCACTTGGAAAAACACTTAAAAATGCCCGTGAAGCGATGGGGCTGTCGCCTACCGATGTGGCTGAGCAGACAAATATGATGGTCCAGATTGTGGAGGAGCTGGAGAATGAGAACTTCCACCGCATTGCGGCACCGATCTATGGCAGGGGGTTCTTGAAACTTTACGCGGAGCTTCTCGGAATTGATCCGCAGCCTTTGATTGACGAGTTTATGGATATTTGTTCCGGTAAAATTGTGCCGGAGCTGCGTAAGCGCGAGCTTGATGGCGTCCCGGCTCAGGAAAAACCTCCTGTGCCGCTGGTTGCTCCCGTTGAGGAGATTTCAGCTGAGCCGGAGGTCAGTATTCCGCAGCGCGTGGATGTCACACCGCACCAGGCAATACCGAGTTTGGACGGTATACCGCGCCCTCTGCGAAAGGCTGGCAGTTTGCCGGTGGAGCCGATTATTACGGTCGAGGAAAGCACTCAAAAGAGTGCGCCGGATATTAAACCGGAGCCTAGGCCAATACCCGAGAGCGACGCTGACTCGGTACAGGAAGAACAGGGTGCGCCAAAACCGGGTTCAGCTCTGTTTGATTCGGATGAGCCCAACCTTTTTAATACCACACCACTGCAGGAGCGAGTTGCTGAAGCCAGGCGATTGATGGAGGAGGAGCAGAGCACAGAGCCGGAGGCGGAGAAAAAATCGCCGCTGCACTTTGGCAGCAATACAACACTGCCGATTTTCCAGATCGGCGGGCGCATGGATGAAAGTTATGCCTCCGTGCCGCGGCAAACAAGGGCGCGCAGTCAAGCGCCAAAGCAACGGAGCACCCGTTGGGATGGCTTTGCCCGCTTTTTCACACTGGTGCGCGCTTACCTCCCATTTGAAATCAATCAAAAAAGTCTTTATGTGTATGGCTTGTTGGGCTTGATTGTGATCGCATTTTTGAGCATTGGCATCACAGCTCTGTTCAAGTTAACCGGGCCGGGTGAGGGTGTAAAGGCCGAACCTGCCGCAGTTGTGGAAAAAAAGGTCGAAGCACCGCCGCCGAAGCCGGTGACCGAAAGACAAGTTCCGCCACCGCCTGACATGTACTTTGACTAAGTTTGTTGTACAGGCTTTCCGTGTTCGGCGTAGCTGCGAAGCGCGAAGACGGGAAGCCTGCTTATATGATGATTTATATTTTTTGCTATTGGTTATTGACTACTAGCTATAAACGCTTAATGCTTTCATCGTTACCGTATTTCAAAGATTGGATGTTTACTATGTTTACAGGATTAGTGCAGCAGATGGGCACGATTAAACAGATGAGCCGCATCGCTGGCGGCTGGTCACTGGAAATTACCTGCGATCCGTGGTCTGATCCCTTGGAGCTGGGCGAGAGTATCGCGGTGCAGGGAGCTTGTCTGACAGTCACTGGCTTGACTGAGAGCTCCTTCACAGCGGACATTTTAGATGAAACCATGCTCCGGACTGCCCTGCAGGAGTTGGGACAAGGGGCACGCGTGAATCTAGAGCGCGCTCTGATGCTTGGTGCCCGACTTGGCGGCCATCTTGTCAGCGGCCATATTGATGAGACCGGCGTGATCGCTGCGATTGAAAATCGTGGCAGAGACATTGTCCTGCGGGTTGGCTGTACTCCCTATTTGGCCCGTTACAGCGTGATGAAAGGCTCGATTACGATTGATGGTGTCAGCCTCACCATCAGCGGCCTAGGCGATGACTGGATTGAGGTCAATGTCATACCGTACACCTGGGAGATCACCACCCTGTCCAGCCGCCAGATCAATGACCGCGTCAACCTGGAGGGTGATATTATCGGCAAATACATTGCACGGCTGATGGGCAAAGAGCCCGCAAATGGTATCACCGAGCAGATGCTGCAAGATCACGGCTTTGCCTGAGTTAGCAGTTTAGGCAACCAATTCTTGCCAGTTTTGACGCTAAGCCTCTGTAAAATCATAACTGAAAACAACTTACATCAAAAAAACGCTGTTTTTTGGCCCTTAGAGCGGTATTTTGACCCCTAAAATGAATGTTTAACGAATTTATTCGCAGTCATGCGTAGTTGAAAATCAGCCCGAATTATTTTTTCACAGCTTTATGTTGCATTTTTATGAATAATCAGTTTTAATGGATTTAATAAAGTGTAGTAGGAGTTTGTCATGAAATCTTTGTGCTGGTTGTTTTGTTGCTCCCTCCTGTTGGGTCATGCGGGTGGGGTTACAGTAAATGAAGCCACTCTGCCTGATTCTGGGTTTGCTGACCTTGAAAC
>JAQUCE010000207.1 GCA_028686345.1 Kiritimatiellia bacterium | reverse complement strand
TTCCCCGTCACCTCACGCGGCCTGGTCTGGAGCACTTCCCGCTTCCCCACGGTTACTAGCAACCTTGGGATCAGTTACAATGGCACTGGCGCGGGTGCATTTGTAACGGAGCTTAGCGATCTGATTACCAGCACCACTTATTATGTGCGAGCTTTTGCCACCAACAGCCAGGGCACCAGCTATGGTCAGGAACGCTACTTCACGACTCTGGCGGGAGAATTCAGCGGAGGCACCGGAACCGAAGAAGATCCCTATCTTGTCTCCAGCGCAGAGCAGCTCTACAATGTGCGCAACTATCTGAATGCCCATTTCAAACAGACTGCTGATATCAATCTGGGGGTAGAGCCATGGAATCTTGACCAAGGTTGGGAGCCGATAGGCAGCAGCGATAATTTCCAAGGTACTTATGATGGTGATGGCTTTGAAATTAGTGGGCTATACATCAATAGACCTACAGGAAGCAATCAGGCTCTGTTTGGGATAGCAGATAGTGCTACTCTTCAAAACATAACCCTTAACAATATATCAGTTACAGCAGAATATCAAGCTGGTGCTCTCTTAGGTTGGGGATATACTGTCAATGTTCAGAATTGCAGTAGTAGTGGCGAGATAACCGGATCTGAATCATCAACTCACGTTGGCGGACTGCTTGGAGGAATTGGAAGCAACAGTCTGATAAGTAATTGCTCCAGCTCATGTACGGTTAATGGAGAATCAAGTGTCGGAGGTTTGATTGGCAGTCTATCATACTCAAGTGTATCAAACTGCTTCTCCACTGGCAGCGTAAACGGTTCATATTACACTGGAGGTTTGATTGGACAATCTGAGCGTAGTCAGATTACCAGATGCTCCAGTAATGCAGTCATAACTGGAGACAGCATTAGTGGTGGTTTGATTGGTTATTTATACTCGTACTCATCCTCTTACTTGAGTGGCGTCTCTGAGTGTCACTATTATGGCACAGTCAATTGTTCTGAAGCATCTGGCGGTCTGATCGGATATGCTTATGGATATGTAACAATTACCGATAGTTACAGTACGGGTAGCATCAGCGGAACTTCCGATGTTGGTGGTGCTTTTGGTTATATTTACATTGCTACAATCACCAATTGCTACAGTTATGGCTCAGTAAGCGGCACCAGCGGTGTCGGTGGCTTGATCGGATCCAATACAGAATCAAGCGTCACCCGCAGCTACTGGGATACCCAAAGTTCAGGACAAGCAGCAAGTGCCGGAGGAACCGGCAAGAACACCAGCGAGATGCTGGATATTATGACATTCCTTAGAGGTGGTTGGGACATCAAGGGGGCAGGCTCTTTGGGTATCTGGAACCAGGGCAATGGACGTAACAGTGGTTACCCCTACCTGGATTGGGAGTATCCTGATGATCCCGCCAATCCTGCTGTTACTACGCCTTATGCTCCCGGACTCAGCACTCAGGCTTGCACAGATATAGGAGCTACAAGCGCAGTGTTCAATGGCACCATCATCAGTTTGGGAAATCCTGCTGCCTCAACCCACGGTTTCTGCTGGAACACCAGTGGTGAGCCGACCATCGCCGATAGCCTGATAGATTTGGGTACAGCAGGCGAATCCGGTGCCTACTGTGCGCTGGTTGAGAGCCTTAGCATGAATACTCTCTACTATGCCAGAGCCTTTGCCACCAATAGTAGCGGCACGGCCTATGGTGAAGAAATCCAGTTCCAGACTCTACCCTTAGCTGCCATCCAACCTTTGGGTGCCGGCTCGGAGGCAGACCCATATTTGATAAGTTCTCTGGCCAATCTCTATTGGGTATCCAGAGAGAATCAAGCCAACAGCGGCTTTGACGGTAAATATTTGAAGCAGACTGCTGACATTGATGCATCATCCACTCAAAGCTGGATCGGTGACCAGGGTTGGGAGCCGATAGGCAATGGTAGTTCCTCTTTCCGCGGCACCTACGATGGTGATGGTTATGAGATTAGTGGTCTTTACATTAATAGACCCACTAATGACAGTCAGGCTTTGTTTGGTAACGCTTACTCAGCAAACATCAACAATCTGCAACTTACTGAAGTATCAGTATCCGGCTTTTATAATACCGGCTCTCTGATAGGGTATGCTGACTATTGCACTGTTCAAAACTGCTCCAGCAGTGGATTTGTATCCGGCAGCCCAGAGGGATACTATACTGGTGGCTTGGTTGGTTATGCATATTATAGCCAGCTTAGCCAGTGTAGCAGCATTAACGCAGTTTCAGGATCTAATTATACCGGTGGCCTAGTTGGATACTTATCTGATTCTATGTTAACCCGATGCACTACAGGTGGAACAGTAACAGGAGATTCTAACGCCACAGGCGGCTTAATCGGAAGCATTTATGGAGGCCAGGTTGAGCAATGTAGCAGCAATGCTATCGTTAGCGGACAATCCGGTAGCGGTGGTTTGATCGGGGAATCTAATCATAGTAGTGTCATGCTGAGCTTCTTCAATGGATCAGTTAGCGGGACCAGCTGTGTTGGTGGAGTGGTTGGAGTAATATATGACGAGGTAACCATCAGTGATTGTTACAACGTTGGTACTGTGACAGGCACTTCCTATGTGGGTGGTGCTTTTGGTTATATAGAAAGTGCTACAATCACCAATTGCTACAGTTATGGCTCAGTAAGCGGCACCAGCGATGTCGGTGGCTTGATCGGATACAATACAGATTCAAGCGTCATTCGCAGCTATTGGGATACCCAAAGTTCAGGACAAGCTACTAGCGCAGGTGGAAACGGAAAAACTACAGCCGAGATGCAGGACGTTATGACCTTCCTGGCTGGAGGTTGGGACATCAAGGGGGCAGGCTCTTTGGGTATCTGGAACCAGGGGAATGGACGCAATAGTGGTTACCCCTATCTGGATTGGCAGTATCCTGATGATCCCGCCAATCCTGCTGTTACTACGCCTTATGCTCCTGTGCTCAGCACTCAGGCTTGCACAGAGATAGGAGCCACAAGCGCAGTGTTCAATGGCACCATCATCAGCATGGGAAACCCCGCTGCCTCGGCCTATGGTTTCTGCTGGAACACCAGTGGTGAGCCGACCATCGCCGATAGCCTGATAGATTTGGGTACAGCAGACGAATCCGGCGCTTACAGTGCGCTGGTTGAGAGCCTTAGCATGAATACTCTCTACTATGCCAGAGCCTTTGCCACCAATGGTAGCGGCACGGCCTATGGTGAAGAAATCCAGTTCCAGACCCTGCCCTTAGCTGCCATCCAACCTTTGGGTACCGGCTCGGAGGCAGACCCATATTTGATAAGTTCTCTGGCCAATCTCTATTGGGTATCCAGAGAGAATCAAGCCAACAGCGGCTTTGACGGTAAATATT
>JAQUCE010000206.1 GCA_028686345.1 Kiritimatiellia bacterium | reverse complement strand
AGGCGAAAATCGCTATCCTAATCTGCTTGACCATATTGACGCTGTCAAGTCTCGCGGAATTCCCGGCGAGATGGATGTATTGATTGCCGTTTTGCGCTACGGTTTCGCAATGCGAGATCGCAAGCACGTCGCAGAAGAAATGATAAACACAATAACAAAATAAAGGAGAGACAATGGATTACAATGAATTTATAGCAAAAAAACATATTGAATATGCTGAAACAGGAATAGAGATTGGCGTTGATGATATGAATGCCATGCTTTTTGACTGGCAAAAGCAAGTGATTAGGTGGGCTTTGCGCAAAGGCAAATCTGCCATATTTGCGGACTGTGGACTTGGCAAGACGGCAATGCAGCTTGAATGGGCTAACCATGTGCACATCAACACAGGCATGCCTGTAATGATAATAGCTCCGTTGGCTGTTTCAAAGCAAACCAAGAGAGAAGGGATAAAGTTTGGGATTGATGTTAATCTATGCCTATCTGGTATTGATGTTGTCAATGGAATAAACATTACTAATTATGAGCGATTAGAGAAGTTTGATTGCAGCATATTTGCGGGCATAGTGCTTGACGAAAGCAGCATTTTGAAGTCATTTACCGGAAAGATTAAAAAGCAGATTATAGAGTATTTTGACAGGACTCAATTCAAGCTGGCTTGTACAGCCACGCCCTCACCAAATGACTTTGTGGAATTAGGCAATCATGCTGAGTTTCTAAACATAATGAGCAGAACAGAAATGCTTGCAACGTACTTTGTTCACGAGGGTTCAAGCACTGCCGCATGGAGGTTAAAAGGTCATGCCGAATCTATATTTTGGCAATGGATAGCAACATGGGCAATTGTAATGAAAAGCCCAGTTGACATAGGATATGATGGATCGTGCTTTGATTTGCCTGAGTTGCGGAATAATGTTATTGTGGCAGATTATGAATATGATAACTATAATGAAGACGGTCAATATGAGGTTTTCAATGTTCAGGTTTCCACGCTATCAGAACGCAGGGATGCCCGTAAAGAGTCTTTGAAATACAGGATAGGCAAAATTAAGGATATAGTGGATTCTGATCCTGATGCACAATGGCTTGTGTGGGTTGATTTCAATGCAGAATCTTCTGCTGTTGCAGATGCTATTGGCGCTATTCAGATTAGTGGATCAGATGCCATAGAACATAAGGAAAACAGCGTTATTAACTTTGCTGATGGCACAATTAAGCGGTTGGTCACCAAGCCGTCAATAGCGGGATTTGGAGTTAATTGGCAATCATGCCACAATATGATATTCTGCGGGTTATCTGATAGTTATGAAATGTTTTACCAATCAGTGCGCAGGTGCTGGAGGTTTGGTCAAAAGAACGATGTCAACGTATATATTGTAATTGGCGCTCGTGAGGAAGTGGTGTTGCAAAACATAATGCGCAAGTCGGAAGCAGCTGCAACAATGACCAACGAAATGATAAAGCTAACGAGGGATTCAATTATTTCTCAATTCCAAAAGTCAATCAGGATAACAGAAACTTACAAAACAAATAAGGAGATTAAAATGTTAAAACAAATCAAGCTCAGATCTAAAATTGAAGTCACAAATCAGCATGTATGTGATCAATTTGCAATGTATAATGGTGATAGCTGCGAAGTGTTGACGGCTATCGAAAGTGACTCCATTCATTATTCTGTGTTTAGCCCACCGTTTGCCGATCTATACACCTATTCTAATAGCGAGCGTGATCTTGGCAATTGTAAGACTGAAACTGAGTTTTTTGCGCATTTCAAGTTTATCGTAAACGAGATGTTTCGCATTATCAAGCCGGGCAGGCTGCTTAGTTTCCACTGCATGAACTTGCCAACATCAAAAGAGCGTGATGGATATATTGGCATTAGAGATTTTAGGGGTGACTTAATCAAAATGTTTCAAGATGCAGGATTTATATATCATAGCGAAGTCTGTATATGGAAAGACCCTGTAACCGCAATGCAACGTACTAAAGCACTTGGGCTTCTGCATAAGCAAATACGCAAGGATAGCGCAATGTCAAGGCAGGGTATAGCTGATTATTTGGTTACTATGCGCAAGCCAGGTGACAATGATGAGCCGATAGCGCATGAACGTGAAAAGTTTCCTGTATCAGTTTGGCAGAATTATGCGAGTCCTGTTTGGATGGATATTAACCAATCCGATACATTGCAGCGCACTTCAGCAAGAGAAGAGAGAGATGAAAAGCACATTTGCCCGCTACAATTAGAGGTGATCCGCAGAGCTATAAATCTGTGGACAAATCCTGGCGACATCGTATTAAGTCCATTTGCCGGAATTGGGAGCGAAGTTTATCAGGCAGTAAAGCAAGGCCGGATCGGGATTGGCATTGAGTTAAAAAAATCATATTATGCTCAGGCCGTAAAAAATTGCTTATCTGCCATTGAAATCAAAAAAGAACAGACTATATTCGATATTATACAATAGGAGATCACAATGATTAATTTCAAAGAACACGATGGGCTGTTATTCAGGATGCTGGAAGAGCCTGTACCATTAACGGCTGACGCAGAGTTGCCGTGTCTGGTGAGGTTAATACAAGATGATACGATGCTTGGCAAAACAAACAAAATGGGCTGTCACCAAGAAACGCTTTCCCAAAAAATAATCTGTATTGAGCTAACAGGCGGTGGCTTGTTTATGAATGGAGATTACACATATCGTTATGAAATCATCGGTTACCCCGTTGCCGAAGGCTCTGCTGATTGGGCTTTATATCAAATGATGCAGGGGAAGTGTGTATGTCACGTCAAAGCTCCAAGCATTAAATATTACAGACCAACTCATTATGTTAAACGTGTTATGAGGGAAAATTGCACAGACGATATGTATGATGCGGTGTGGATGGAAGGCGCAGACCCCACAGGCTGGGAAATTTATAAAGAGCCTGAGCCTGAATACAAAGTTGGCGATTGGGTGAAATATGATATTGACTATTACTTGCAAGTAATCGAACCGTCAGGAAAAGAGAGAACCTTATGCAGGACACTCTCTGGGGTAAATGTTTATCCCTGCACTTCGTGCTTGACTAAGGCTTCCCCCTCCGAAGTTGTGATTGACTTTGGTTCGTTTAGTGGGTGGATTAAAAGAGCCAGTAATTACAACATAGAGGTTTACAGCAAGGGCAATTGCTGGCTTGCCAATTTAAGATTTGACATGCTCGACGCCCCGACCCGTGAACTTGTAGAAGGTCTGTTGAAGGCACAGGATGAAGAGAAATTAAAAGGAGATAACAATGATTAAGTTCAAGGAATATGAAGGTAAGTTGTTCCGCATGCTGGAAGAGCATGAGATAGTACCGTTGAAAGAAAATGATGAGAATGTGCTT